>JBGAOF010000137.1:0-5834 GCA_044221915.1 Solirubrobacterales bacterium | reverse complement strand
CGGATGCGGCAGGTCTGGATGTGCTGCGCGAGATCCGCAACGCCGATCGGGCCGTGAATAGGGTCGATCCCGCGATCGGCGTGATCATCGTCAGCGGGCGTTGCACTGAGCGTGACCGGATCCGTGGTCTGGCCGAAGGGGCCGATGACTACGTCCAGAAGCCCTTCTCCTACGGAGAACTGCTGGCCCGGATCAACTCGGTTCTTCGGCGCCGCCAGCGCAGCCACCAGCTTCTGCAGGTGGCTTATATCGAGATCAACGACATTGAGCACATGGTCCGGGGGGCTGGTCGCGATATTCGTCTCTCGTTGAAGGAATACGCGTTGCTGAAGGTTCTCGCGCGGGAACCTTCGCGGGTCTTCTCCAAGGAGGAATTGCTGCGGGAAATATGGGGGTACCGGTCAATGGGCCACACCCGGACTCTCGAAGCTCATTGCAGCCGATTGAGAAGAAAGCTCGACCCGAAATGCAGCCGCTATGTGGTCAACTGCTGGGGTGTCGGCTACCGGTTGGTGGGTCCGTGAAAGCCGGGGTGGAGAGCATGCTGCCCCTGCTGGTCGCCCTGCTCCTGATCGTGGCCCGTGAAGCACGCAGCGCCCATCGTCGCAGCCGGCTCAATCGCGCCCTGCATGAAGCCCGCCGTCCACTTCAGGAAATCGCCCTCTCGATGCCGGCAGGCCCCGGCCGGATGACCCCGGCCCTGCCTGTCTGGCAGGCCATCCGGGCGCTGGGCGAAGTCGACCGGCAGGTGAACGGTGGTCCGCCCGACCGGATCCGCCCCGAGCCGGTCGCATGCCGCCTCATGACCGAGGCCTGCGTGCGACGCTGGCAGTCCCGGGCCCGGATGGCCGGCGGCGGGATAGAACTCAACTGGACCGGCCCGGAAGCGCTGGTCACGGGTGACCCGGCGGCGTTGTCGGCTGCGCTCGAGAACCTGATCGTGAACGCGATCGAACACGGGGGACCCCGGATCCGGGTGCGCTCCCTTGCGCTTGGCCAGCGCCTGCGCATCGAGGTGACCGACAACGGTCGTGCGGAGCGGCCCCGGGAGCGGGCAGGCTGCCCGGCCGATGTGATCGCCCGCCTGCAGGGTCGCGGACGGCACGGGCACGGTCTCGCGGTTGTTCGCAAGGCGGCGCGGGATCACAACGGCAATTTCGAGATCGAGCTGGCCGAAAGTGGTTCTACGGCCACCCTGGTCCTGCCATGCAGCACCCGGCTGCCGGTATCGGCGGCCGGACTGGTCGGGATCGAGGACTGAGCGGGAGCCGTGGCGCGGCGGCGAAAGGCAATCATCATGCTGGCGGCCGCGATGGTGGCCGGGATTCTTGCGGTCACCCTGGTCGGCGGATACTCGTCATCGGTCGCCGACCGCTACGGAAACCTGAGGTCGGTGGTAGTGCTCGCCCGAAGCCTTGAGCCCGGGCGGGAAATATCTCCGAAGGTGGCGGCTTCCGCGCTCACCGTTCGGCAGGTGCCCGGCCGCTTCGTCCCGACCGCAACCTTGAGTGACCCCGGTGATGCGGTCGGCCTGGTGACGGTCGGTCCGTTGCCTGCGGGGAGCTATCTGACAGCTCCCGGGCTCGAGCCACCCCGTCGGAAGCGGGCAGCGATGCCCGGGGCCGGCAAGGGAAGGCATGCGGTCGAACTCGCCGTGGCCGGGGCCGGGTCACTCGGCGGATCGGGCCGGGTTGATGTCCTCGTAACATCGGAATCGGACAGGGGAGGGGGTAGCACCCGGGTTGCCGCCCGGCGGGTGCTCCTTCTTGGTGTCGGCCGTCCCGGCCAGAGCGACTCCGGGCCGGGGCTCACCGATGTCACTCTCGGCCTGACCCGGCGACAGGCCATCACCCTGGTTGATGCGGAGAGCTTCGCCCGGCGTATTACGGTCCTTCCCCTGGCGGGGCATTGAGGTGGGTGCGGCAGGTCGGCTGGCAGCCGAGATCCGGGCCGATCTGGTGGCGGGGCGCCGGTCGGCATCGGAAGACCAGGGCGAGGGCATTGAAGCGGCGATCCGAAACGCGGTCGAGGCCAGGGCAGCGATGCTCTCGAAGAAAGCCCGGGACGATCTCGTCGAGAGGATCGTCCGCGAAGCATCGGGCCTCGGCCCGCTTGAGGTCTTGCTTGAGGACCCCACGGTCCAGGAGGTCATGGTCAACGGCCCCGGGCTGGTCTATGTGGAGCGGGGCGGCAGGATCGAACCCGCCGGGGTGAGCTTCGAGGATGAAGAACAGCTTCGCAACACGATCGAGCGGATTCTCGCACCGCTTGGCCGGCGAGTGGACGAACTGAGCCCGATGGCCGACGCGCGGCTGCCGGATGGCTCCCGCGTGAACGTGGTCATCCCGCCACTGGCGGTTGACGGGCCGGCAGTCTCGATCCGGCGCTTTCCCGGCAAGCGGCCGACCATTGCCGACCTTGTTGCCTGGGGAACCCTGGATGAGCGACAGGCCGGACGGCTGGAGGAGGAGGTCGCCTCCCGCCGGAGCATCCTGATCAGTGGTGGGACCGGGTCGGGCAAGACGACCCTGCTCAATGCGCTTTCCGGGTTCATCGCGGAAAGGGAGAGGATCGTGACGATCGAGGACGCGGCCGAGCTCTGCCTGGCCCAGCCACATGTGGTGCGGCTGGAATCCCGGCCTCCGAGTATCGAGGGGCGGGGTGAAGTGACGATCCGCGACCTGCTCAGGAATGCCCTCAGGATGCGGCCCGACCGGATCCTGATCGGCGAGGTGCGCGGCCCGGAAGCGCTTGACCTGCTGACCGCGCTTAACACCGGCCACGACGGGGCCCTCTCGACCGTCCATGCCAGTTCGGCTGGCGATGCTCTCGCCCGGATCGAAGTCCTCGCCCTGATGGCCGACGTCGGATTGCCCCTGGATGTGATCGGGGCGCAACTGAGGCGCGGCATTGATCTCGTCGTGCACATTTCCCGAACCGCCGACGGTGGCCGTGTGGTGACCGGAATCGAAGAGGTGGGCGAATGAGCGGGGGCCCGCTCGCTGCCCTGCTGGCCGGCCTGGCTGCCGTTCTTGCGGTCGCCGCGTCATGGGAAGCCTTCGGGACCGGTTCACCACTGGGAGGAACGCCACCGGGTGGGAAGGGCACCGGCCACACGGAACCCGGCTTGCGGTCCTGGCTGCTATCCACGATCGAGCCGCTTCGGCGGGCCAGGCGGGAGGGGTATCTGCCGACCTTTGACGAAAGGTTCCGGCTGGGCATGTTGTTCAGCTTCGCTGCGGTGGTGGCCGGCTGGTGGCTGGCCGGTCCGGCTGTTGGCCTTGTCCTCGCGATCGGTGCGCCGGCACTGGTCGGCTGGCTGCTCTCACGGGCCCGGCGACGCTACCGGCGGGCGGTAGAGAGGGGATTGCCGGATGTGGCCCGGGCAATCGCCGACTGCCTCAGCGCCGGCCATTCGCCGCGTGGTGCCCTGGCCGCCGCGACCGCTTCCCTGGAGGGTCCGGTCCGCAGTGAGTTCCAGAGCCTGAGTTACGAACTTGAGGCGGGTGTGCCGACCACCGACGCGATCCGCAGCCTTGCGTCCCGTTTCGGCTCGCCCCGGGTCGACGCCTTTGCTACGGCGTTGATCAGCCAGCGGTTGGCCGGCGGGGATCTGGCCGCATTGCTCAGAAGGTTCGCTGAAGGGGCGGCCGAGCGGGACCGGGTTGCCGAGGATGCCCGCTCCGCCACCGCTCAGGCACGTTTTACCGGTTACCTCGTTGTGGCAATGCCAGCCGGGGCGGCACTCTTCACCGAGATGCTGAGGCCCGGCCTGTTCGGATCGATCCTTTCATCGGTTCCCGCCCTGGCCCTGGTTGGCCTCTCGCTGGGTCTGCAGCTGGCCGGATTCATCCTGATCTCCCGGCTGGCCCGGATCGGGGCGATGTGAAGGCGGGCCGGGAGTGAGCGCCCTGCCGGCCCTGCTCGGGCTTGGCGCGTTGCTGCTCGGAGGCTTCGGGCTGCGAGAGATCCTGCGGCAGCAGCCTGACCTGCCTGCCAGAGACAAGAGAGGGGGCAAGCGTGGGTCGGCCGGGAAAGAATCGGGAACGGGAGACGCCCCGGGAAGTGGACGGTCGGATGTTCTTGGTTTGGCCGGCCGGATCCGTCGGGCCGGGATGGAGGAAACGCTGGCACCGAGGACGGTATTGCTCGGGAAGAGCTGCGCTGCGGTGGCCGGGATGCTCTTCAGCTCACTGCTTGCCGGCATGCTGCCGGACCGGCTCGCGCCCCTGATCCTGCTCGGGGTTGCGGCCGGCGGGTTCCTCTTGCCGGACCTGATGCTGGAACGGGCGGCCCGGCGTCGTCACCGCCGGATGGTGACCGCCCTGCCGGATGTGCTGGATCTGCTTGCGGTCTCGGTTCAGACCGGTCGCGGCCTCGGTGGCTGCCTGCTGGACCTGGCCGGTTCGGGTCGGGGCCCCCTGATCGAGGAGATGTCCCGTGTCGGTGAAGATATGGCCTGGGGTAGCGGTCAGGCCGCCGCCCTGGAAGGACTGCGCCAGCGGGTCGGCGGCTCCGAGATCACATCCTTTGTCTCGACCCTGGAGCGTTCCCGGCGCCTCGGCTCACCGCTTGCCGAACAGCTTCGCCGCCAGTCGGCCACCCTCCGGCAGGATCAGCGTCGGGCCATCGAGGAGGAAGCGGCCCGTGCCGCCCCCAAGATCCAGCTGGTGATCGCGCTGATTCTGGTCCCCTCGGTGCTGCTCCTGATAGTCGCTGCCCTGGTGGCCAATGCGGACACGCTGCTGAACCCTGCCTTCTGAACCCTGGCTATGCCTGGTTTCCGAACCACGGTGCGGCTCACCCGCTCAGTTCGTTTCGCGTTCTGCTTTCGGTGAGGTCTGGGCGATTTCCTCCTGCAGGCGGCGGGCGACATGAGTGCCGACCCGGGTGATCTCCTCGAATCCCTCGACGTCACTCATGTGCTTGGGGACAAATGCGACGAGGTGGCCGTTCTCGACTTCAAAGGCGAACTTCTTCGGGGGGCTTTCGGTCAGCCAGACAATGAAACTGGGTGAAAAGAGGCGGCGCACCCAGACCTGGTCCTGGTCCTTGAGCACGAAAATCTCGTAGCGGTCAGTGATCGCCTCGCTTTCGAGAGTGACCCTCACATGGTCGGAGCGGAACTTGTCCTCAAGACCCTCGAGGAACTTGAAGCCGAACTTGTTCTGAACCCGGAGCTGTCTCATGTGTTCGGTCAGTTCCGGCAGTGGAACATGAATGACAGTGAAGGGATAGTCGGTTTCCGTTTCGTCGCCGTCCGAGTCGCGACTGACCTCGGTGTAGGTATAGAGCACCACCTCGCCGTCAACTCCGTCGGTCAGCGGTCCCCGGAAAATCTCGTTGGTCTCGCGCTTGTCACCTTTTCGCAAGAGGGGACTGAGTTGGTCGATGCTCTCGCCCTTGACCCTGGTCAGGCCGTGAGACTGGCAGTAGGCGTCGTAGAAAGCGTCGGCGGCCTGGCTGTCAGCGATCGCGAAGACAACCAGCAGTCCGATCAGGGAGAGAACCACGAACGCGGCCCCGCCGATCGCCGGCAGCGTTATCGCGCCGGCAATGCCCGCCCCGATGCCGGCGACCAGGAGGATCGGGATCCAGGCAACCGGTCGGCGTATGAGGGCTTTGAACTTCGCTCCTCTCAGCTGGTTCGCGTCGGTGACGGCCGTGATCCCGGAATCCGCTTCGCTCCCGGATTTGCCGTTTTCATTGTCTTCTGCTGGTTCGGTCAAGAGTCGCTCTCCCTCTGGTCAACGGATTGGAATGGAGCCTATTGGCAAGGCGGACGGACCGGGAGGAAGGGACTGAACGGGGGCTGGATCTGGCCACCTGCTGAT
>JBGAOF010000136.1:0-5864 GCA_044221915.1 Solirubrobacterales bacterium | reverse complement strand
CACTGCAGGGTGGGGATATCAAGATGATTGGTCGGCTCATCCAGCAGCAGCAGATCCGCCCGGGCGCTCAAAGCCCGGGCCAGGGAACAACGGGTCAATTCACCCCCGGAGAAGGTGTCAAGCTGCCGGCCGAAAGCTGCGTCATCGAACCCCAGACCGCGCAGCACCGCCAGGGAATCATCCCGCCAGCGGTAGCCGCCTGCCAGTTCTAGCCGTTGTTGTGCATCGGCGTAGGAGCGCATCGTCGCCTCGCCGTGGTCGCCTTCCGACATCGCACGCTCCAGCCGTCCGAGTTCATCCTCGGCGGCAATCGCGTCGGAGCGTCCGCCGAAGACATAGTCCTGGAGGGCGATCTGCCGGTCCCGTGGAGGACGCTGGTCATGCAGGGCCACCCGGGCTCCCTTCTGGTAACTCAGCGACCCGGAATCACATTCGATTTCCCCGGCAAGGATCCGGAGCAGGGTTGACTTCCCCGCGCCATTGCGCCCGGAGAGGGTCATGCGGTCGCCGCGGGAAAGCCGGAAGGAAACCTCCGCGAAAAGCGGATTGCCCCCGGCGTGGGCGCCGATTCCTGTTGCCGTGATCACGCGCATGGCAGGACCTTTCAGTCTTTCAGCTTCGCGAACCTCTGGCACCGGCCCTGCATCTGGCAATCCGTCCGGGGGGAGATTCCCGATCTGTGGCAGCATCTCCGGCCGATGAGCAACGGCGGCTTTGACCCACATCCGCGCACCGGACCCGAATTCGGCCACAACTGGGAGGCCCAGCTGCCAACTCCCGAAGCGGTGGCCGGAGTGTCGCCCTACCCGCCGATCGCCGACTACGGCTTCCTTTCTGATGGCGAAGTGTCAGCCCTAGTCGCCCCGAGCGGAAACATCGAGTGGCTCTGCCTGCCCCGTTTCGACTCGCCAAGCGTCTTCGGCTCAATTCTCGATCGCAGCGCCGGCAACTTCCGGCTCGGCCCGGCCGACATCAACGTGCCGAGCCACCGCCGTTACCTGCCGGGCACCAATGTCCTCGAAACGAGCTGGGGTACTGGCGACGGCTGGATAATCGTCCGTGATGTCCTGCTGATCGGCCCCTGGCACCATGAAAAAGATCGCTCCGGAACCCACCGGAGAGCCCCGACCGACTATGACGCCGACCATGTGCTGCTCCGCATGGTGCGCTGCGTACATGGGGAAGTCCAGCTCACGCTCGATTGCAAGCCGGTCTTCGACTACGGGCGCCGCCCCGCCAGCTGGGAGTACACGGGCGATGCGTACCACGAAGGCCTGGCGACCGCCGAGGGCGTTGATCTTCAGCTCCGCCTGAGCACCGACATGAACCTCGGTTTTGAAGGACCCCGGACGACCGCCCGAACGCTGCTCAAGGAGGGCGATGTGCGGTTCGTCGCCCTGGCGTGGAGCGAACATTCCGCCCCCCGCGACTACGACGAAGCGTATGACCGGCTGGTCTGGACAGCCCACCACTGGCAGAACTGGCTGGCCCGGGGGACCTTCCCGGACCATCCCTGGCGCGGCTATCTTGAACGCTCGGCCCTCACCCTCAAGGGCCTGACCTACGCACCCACCGGGGCTCTCGTGGCCGCCGCAACCACCTCGTTGCCGGAAACCCCGGGTGGAGAACGAAACTGGGACTACCGTTTCTCGTGGATTCGGGATTCGACCTTCACTCTCTGGGGCCTCTACACGCTCGGGTTCGACTGGGAGGCCAACGATTTCTTCTACTTCATCGCCGACGTCGCCTCCGGTGAAGACGACCTGCAGATCATGTACGGCGTCGCCGGGGAAAGAGAGCTGCGTGAAGAAGTGCTCGACCACCTCCATGGCTACGAGGGAGCGTCGCCGGTGCGGATCGGCAACGGTGCCTTTGACCAGCGCCAACACGATGTCTGGGGGGCCGTCCTCGATTCCTTCTACCTGCACACCAAGTCCCGGGACGGGATGCCGGAAGAAATCTGGCCGATCCTCAAACGCCAGGTCAACGCCGCACTCGAACACTGGCGAGGAACAGACCACGGAATCTGGGAGGTCCGGGGGAAGCCGCAGCATTTCACCTCGTCCAAGGTGATGTGCTGGGTGGCGGTGGACCGCGGCGCGAGGCTCGCCCGCCTGCGCGAGGAGCACGATCTGGCCGGGGAATGGCGGGCCGCAGCCGATGAGATCCACGCGGACATCTGCGAAAACGCGGTTGATGAACGAGGCGTGTTCACTCAGCATTACGAGACCGACGCGCTGGATGCCTCCTGTCTGCTCTTGCCGTTGCTGCGCTTTCTCCCGCCGCAGGACCCGAGAATCCGCAACACCGTGCTGGCGATCGCCGATGAGCTCACCGAGGACGGCCTTGTTCTGCGCTACCGGGTGGATGAAACCGACGACGGACTTGCCGGTGAGGAAGGGAGCTTCACGATCTGCTCCTTCTGGCTGGTCAGCGCCCTGGTCGAAATCGGCGAACTGGAACGGGCCCGGGATCTCTGCGAGCGCCTGCTCGGTTTCGCCTCTCCCCTTCAGCTCTATGTGGAGGAGATCGACCCCCGGTCCGGCCGGCATCTGGGCAATTTCCCCCAGGCCTTCACTCACCTGGCCCTGATCAACGCGGTCATGCACGTGATCCGTGCCGAACAGGAGACGACAACTCCCGGGGACAAGAGCACCTCACCGAGAGCGACCCGCTAGGCGGCGGGGCAGTCATGTCGCGAGGGCCGGGGTCGTCAACCCGGTTGCGCCGGAAACGAATTCCGGCCTTGCGCCACACTGGCTGTTAGCTTCTTCACATGAAGATTCGTCTCGCTGCTCTCCTCGTCCTGCTCACCGCCGTTCTCGCCGTCACTGCCGGCCCGGCTGCCGCCCAACGGCCGATCCCCGGCATCACGCAGACCGTCGCCTACAAGCAGCTGAAGCACCAGGTTTCCTTCCTCTATGAAAAGCGCAACGTGCCCGTCCGGGCCGCCCGGCGCGATGCCTACAGGGCCACCCTGACCACCAGACGCAAGAAGGCGAACCTCAAGGTCAAGGCGCTCTACAGCCAGAAGCTCCGTCGGCTTTCAAAACAGGACGACAGAAAGCAGCGCCGGGACATCAAGCGAATCCGTGAGAACCAGAAGGCCCAGGTCCAGGATCTGAACGCGCGACTGGACGGCCGCCTCGCCGCTCTCGCACGCAAGCAGAGCGCGGCCGAAAACCGGATCACCAGTAGCTACGCAGCGCGGATCAACCCGCTCGCCGACCGGCGGGACAGCCTCCGCCGCCAACTCACGAGGACAACCAACCCCGCCCGGCGGTCCCGAATTATCCGGCAGATCAGTCAGCTTCAGGTCCGGATCAACGCCCTGGTCAGCGACCGCAGCGCCGACCTTGACAGCCTTGATAGCCGGTATGAAGCGAGAGCGCAGAGCGTCCGCAATCTCTTCACGCAGCGGATCACAAAGGTGAAATCCCAGGCCAGGAAGCAGATCCAGCAGGCCCAGAACGCCTGGCGGCAGACGTTCCGGCTCCAGATCCAGGCCGCGAAAACAAGGCGTGACGCCCAGAAGGACATCGTCGACACGCTCGCCGGGCGCGGCTTCGGGTACATCGAGCAGATGCCGCCCGTGGCCGAATAGCAAACCAGGCCCCCGGCAGGCAGCCCTCCCTTGGTGGGCGGGCTGCCTGCGGGCCATGGAGACGGCGGGAATTGAACCCGCGTCCGCAGCCGCGTGATGAAAGGCGTCTACAGGTTTAGCCGGCGCTTTGTTCTCGCCTCCCGGGGTCCGCGCCAGCGGGCACTGCGGAAGGCCAAGCCTCTTGAGTGTCCCCCTCCAGCCGAGGCATTCCTTCGGGGCTAGCCCGTTTCTGAAGCCGGAACCCCTCCCCACGGGCCGAGGGTGGGCCGACTCTCGTTACCTAGGTATCAGCTAGGCGGCGAGGGCGAACTCGTGGTCCGCACGTATTGGTTTTTGCCGATTTTTTTCGAGGCCATCGGCGTCCTCGACCTGCAACCTTCCGCACGTTCCGACCACGTCGAAGCCTGTCGTCCCCGCGGATGCTGCTCCCGCATTGTAGAACCTCGGCACCGCGCAGTCAAAGACCGGGGCAGCCGGCCCACCCGAGACCTGGACCGCCGGGGCATGTATTGCTGGCCCCGGAGTAGAGTTGCGGCATGCGGATACTTGCCTTCAGCGACCTTCATTGCGACCTCGATCAGGCTGGCCGGCTGGCCGCAATGGCCGCCGATGCTGACCTGGTTGTCGGAGCGGGGGACTTCGCCTCCATTCACCAGGGTCTGGAGGAGACGATCGACGCTCTCTCCGTGATCGAGACTCCGGCCCTGCTGATTCCCGGCAACAACGAAACCGAAGATGCCCTTCGGGACTCCGCCGCCGGCTGGTCCGCGGCAACGGTGCTTCACGGCCAGTCACTCGAGGTCGATGGCATCCGGTTCTTCGGTCTGGGGGGCGGGATCCCGGTGACACCCTGGGACTGGAGTTTCGACGTCGAGGAAGCCGAAGCGGAAGCGATCCTTTCCGAACTTCCCACGGAGGCGGTGCTTGTGGTGCATTCTCCCCCGAAGGGACACTGCGATGAAGCCGGGAGCGGTCTTCACCTTGGTTCCACCGCGATCCTGAAAGCGATCGAGGAAAGGCAACCCCGGCTGGCTGTCTGTGGCCACATTCACGAATCCTGGGGCTGCGCCTCGATAGTTGGCGAGACCGAGATCACCAACCTGGGGCCGGCTGGCCGCTACTTCGACCTGGACTGACCCGGACGGGGCCAGACTTTCTAGATAGTGATCCGGCCGCGCAGGCTGTCGATCAGTTCCGACGGAAAACCAGGCACCTTTTCGAGGTCGTCCACAGAACCGTAGCCGCCAAAGCGTTCACGGTAGGCGAGAATGCGGGTCGCCTGGGTAACCGAGAGGCCGGCTTCGCGCAGCTGCTCGAAAGTGGCGCTGTTCAGGTTCACCTTGTCGGAGGCGGTTCCCGACGGCCCGGGAGCGGATCCGCCAAAAAGCCCGCGACGATCGGGCAGCTGGGCTTCGGGCCCCTCGCGATCGGCTCCTTCCCGCCTTGAATCCCCGGCCTCGGACTCGGCGATCGGTGCCGGGTCGGCTGATGCGGCAGGGACGGCAGGGGTGACGGGGGTGACGGGGGTGACGGGGGTGGCTGGCCGAGGCTCCACCTCCAGCCGGGTCGGTTCCGGCTCGGGGGACGAGGAAGGAGCTTCAGGCCCGGCGGGCCGCAGCTCGCTCTGTTCGAGGGCGGCCGCCGCAGCGCGTTCGGCGGCTTCGGCGCGCTCTTCGGCTTCGCGGGCCCGTTCCTCCGCCCGGTCAATGCCACTGACGACTTCGTTGAGCCGCCTTTCCCGCGCCGATTCCTCGATCTTCAACTGGGCCAGCCGCTCCGCGAAGGCTGCCCGGCGTTCGGCATCTTCCGCGCGCTGTTCAACCCGGCGCAGCCGCTCCTCGGCATCCCTCAGGGTCCGGTCCCGCTCCTGGCTGTTTTCACTCAGCCGGCGCTCAACCGCAGCGAGGCCGGGGGAGAGATCCGTATCCGACCCTGGAACTTCAGGAGCGGGCGGCTCTGGCTGGGTCGGGCCGGCCGCCGGTGCGGCGGCATCAGCCACCTGACTGGCCTTGAGTTCGTCCACCTTGGCTTGCACCTGGGGGTCCACGGCGGCCGCCGGGTCTGCCGCGGGTGGCTGGCCGGTCGGCAATGGTTCCGCCACCGCGTACTCGGGGGCCATCCCCGGCTCGGGGGCGATCACCGGATCTTCCGGCTCGTCCGGCCAAAAACCACCACCCGAACCGGAAACCCCCGCGATGCCGAGCCCCCGAAATTCCCAGGTTTCGCCATCGAGCATCCGCACGCCGGCCTGCTCCAGAAT
>JBGAOF010000135.1:5544-5870 GCA_044221915.1 Solirubrobacterales bacterium | reverse complement strand
AATCCGCCACCGAGTTCAAGGGGACATCGTCATTGGGGCTCCTGAGAACCGTCGAACTCTTTCCGTCGCCGCCAAAGCCAAGGTCAACCTGTCCGTTGCCGGCAAAGGAGGTCACCCCTGGTCCACCCTGCTCCCGGTCCCACCAGGCGACGAGGACGCGGCTATCCGTTGCGGCAATATCCGTCGCCCCGCGCGGCATTGCGGCCGATGCAGACTGGAAGTCAAAGCCGGGATCGGTTGAGCCATCATTGAATACCCGGCCGATACCGCAACCGTCCGGACCCTTGCGGCCAGCGCCGACGATCCGCCCCTCGCGGTCGTAGGTC
>JBGAOF010000135.1:0-5534 GCA_044221915.1 Solirubrobacterales bacterium | reverse complement strand
CCTGGCGAGGTCACGACCCCCTCGACCACAGCCCTCTGGCAGAGCAGGGTCCCATCGTCGCCGAAGGCCGGGACGATATCTCCGTTTTCGTCGGTGACGGTTGTGTGTGAGCCCCAGCTCATCAGGAATCCGCCACCCTGCCGGATCTCGACATCGCCAAAATCCTCGTACTCCAAAGTCGAGATCCACTTCGGCTTGTGGAACAGGTCCCTCAGCAGGTAGAGCGAATCCCAAGTTCCGTAGTCGGTCGAGTCACCCCCGGTTGTGTAGGCAATTGCCCCCTGCGGTGACACCGATTTCAGGTCGAACCACTGGCTTCCGTCCACGGTCCGGCTGGCGATCAGGTCTCCGTCAACAGTGAAACGGGAAAACTCGACCTGATACGGAGAAAACCTGGACCTGCTGGCAGCGACAATGAAGTCGCCCTGGCTGACCGGTGCCATTTCGAGCACGAACTTGCCGAGGTTCAGCCGGCCGCCGACCCCGAAACCGGGGGCGCGATTTCCCTCCGGGCCGAAGCCGAGAATCCGCCGCCCGCTTGAGATCAACACCCGGTCACCGGCAACCACCGCGCTTTCGGCCCTTCCAAAAAAGGGTGCGATCCTCTCCGTGAAGCGCTCGTCGGACCTGCCATCCGCCCTGAAGCGAAAAAGGCCTCTGTTCCCATCGTCGGTTCCACTCGTCGCCTGGACAAAGACATCGCCTTGGCTGTTTGTGCCGACCAGCTCGGCCAGACCCCGGGGATGATGGTCCGGTGCCGACCCGAATCCGACCAGCCCGCTGTTGATGCTGCGGAGCTTGCCTGCAGGGCTCTTGCCTCCAGCCGCAATGCCGACCGAGAGGAACAGCACTGCTGCGGTGAGCAGGACAAGCTTCATGCGCATGATTTGTGGTCTCCCTTGCGACAAGGCCGAACTCGACTGGATGCTCACCGAAACCCTCGCGGCACGGTTAGTTGCGCATTCTGTACCAGCCGACCGCCTCGGCGATCCCTTCTTCGAGACTTACCCTCGGACTCCAGCCGGTCAGCTCCCGCAGGCGGCCGGCGTCGACGAACTGTCTGTCTATTTCACCGGCCGGCACACCATCGCCGAGAAACTCGGGTCGCAACGGTTCCCCCCCGGTGCGTGCTACTTCGGCCGCGATCCTGTCAACCATCTCCCGGACGGAATGTGGTTCTCCGGTCCCTGCGTTGAAAGCCTGTCCGCAGCCTGGACCCTGGAGGACCGCCGATTCGATCGCAAGGTAGGCGGCCGCCGCATCGCTCACGTGAAGGTAGTCACGTTCCGGCGAACCATCGGAGCGGATCTGCGGAGCCCGGCCGGCGAGGCAGGCGCCAACGACTTCCGGAACCAGCCTCGAGCCGTTCAGATCGCCGCCGCCGTAGACGTTGGCCAGCCGGGTGACCCCGACCGGCAGGCCGAAGGCGGGCCAGTAGCTGCGGGAGATCACATCCGCGGCAGCCTTGCTCGATTCATATGGTGCGGCCGGGAGCAGCGCATCGTCCTCGCGGTAGGGAAGCGATTCGCTGGGGCCGTAGGCCTTGTCGGAGGAGGCGACCACCACTGCTGCCACGCCGAACCCCCGGGCCGCTTCGAGCAAGGTCCAGGTGCCTTGCGCGTTGGCCCGGAAGGTAGCTACTGGATCGGCAGCGGCCGGACCCACCAGGGTCTGGGCTGCCAGGTGGAAGACCGAATCGGGGCCGCTGGAACCCGAGCCTGCCCCGCGCATCGCGAGATCGACAGCGGCCGGGTCGGCGACGTCGCCTTCCACCAGCCTGACCTCGCCCGCCAGCCCATGGACTTTCAGGGCCTGGCCGGGGGCACCACGCAGATCGAGGACCGTCACCTCGTCACCCCGCTCCAGCAGCGCCCGGACCAGATGCCCGCCGATGAAACCCTGACCACCCGTCACCAGGGAGGCGCTCATGCCGCCGCCCTGGCTGCCAGCCATGGCGCGTCGCCGCTGGCCCAGAGATCGTTGAGGCTGACCAGGTCCTTGTAGGTGTCACAGCAGTCCCAGAAGCCCTCGTGCCGGAAGGCACCGAGCTGACCGGCGGCGGCCAGGCCTTCCAACGGTTCCCGCTCCAGCACCGAACCAGGCTCAAGCCAATCAAGAACGGAGGGCTCAAAGCAGAAGAAGCCGCCGTTTATCCAGTGTCCGGAAGGGGGCTTTTCAACGAAACCTGTGACCAGTCCCCCGGCCCCGATTTCGGCGACTCCCCATTGCAGGTTCGGCCTGACCGCGGTCATGGTTGCGGCCCTTCCACCTGCCCGGTGAAACTCCAGCAGGGCGGCCAGGTCGATGTCGGAAACACCGTCGGCGTAGGTCAGGCAGAAGGTCCCGTCGATCCGGTCACGAACGGCAGCTACCCGGCCCCCGGTCGGAGTGTCGAGACCGGTTTCCAGGCACTCCACCAGGACCCCGTCCGGCCATGCTTCACCCGCCACGAATTCCTCGATCCTTGCACCGAGATAGCCGGTCAGGGGGTAAAACCGGGTGAATCCCTGGCGGGCATATATCTGGATCACATGCCAGATCAGTGGCTTGCCACCAACCTCCACCAGAGGTTTCGGCAGGGATTCCGTCTTCTCGCGCAGGCGGGTCCCCCGCCCGCCACCGAGAATGAAAACCGGAGGAAGCTCAGCCATCTGGCCCGGTACCACCGGAACGGGTCCAGCCCGGGATCAACCGCCGGCCACAGCGGGCAGGATTGTCACTTCGGCACCCTCCGCCACCACGGTGCCCAGCCCCTCACCGAAGCGAATATCCTCGCCGCCGACGTAGACGTTGACAAACCGCCTCAACTCGCCACCTTCGGTGATGCGGTCCTTGAGGTCGCCATGCTCGGCAAAGACGGCATCGAGCACTTCACCGACCGTGCTGCCTTCCGCGGTCAGGTCGGCCTGGCCACCAGTGGTGGCGCGAAGCTGGGTCGGGATCTTGACTGTAACTGCCATCAGGCAACAACCTCCTGGCCGAACCGGGACTCGAATGAATCCGGGGTCGGGTCGATTTCCGTCAGGGCAAAGCTATCGCGATTGGCGTCAAGTGTCTTCAGCCCTTCACCGGTGATGTAGACGACCACCTTCTCGCCGTCCCTGAGCTGCCCCCTTTCGGCGAGCTTCTTCAGCACACCGACCGTGACCCCGCCGGCGGTCTCGGTGAAGATGCCGGTCGTTTCCGCCAGCAGCCGGATTCCCTGGCGAATCTCCTCGTCGGTGACGGCATCGATCGATCCCCCGGAATCATTTGCCTGGGCTACCGCATAGGGGCCGTCTGCCGGATCCCCGATCGCAAGGCTTTTCGCGATCGTGTCGGGCTTCTGCGGGCGGCAGACCCGGGTGCCCTCCCGGAAGGCCGTCGCCACGGGTGAGCACCCCTCGGCCTGTGCGCCATGGAAAGCGGGCGGCTCGCCCTCGACGAGGCCCACCTGCCGCCATTCCTGGAAGCCCCGCGAGATCTTCGTGAAAAGCGAACCGGAGGCGATCGGAGCGACCACCCGGTCCGGCAGGTTCCAGCCGAGTTGCTCGACCGTCTCAAAGGCCAGGGTCTTTGAGCCTTCCGCGTAATACGGACGCAGGTTCACATTGACAAAGGCCCAGGGCTTCTCGTCGGCAAGCTGGGTGCAAAGCCGGTTGACATCGTCGTAGTTGCCCTTGACCCCGACCAGGTTCGTTCCGTAGATGTCGGTCGCCAGGAGTTTCTGCTCCTCGAGGTTCGAAGGCACGAACACATAGGAGTCGAGACCAGCCGCTGCGGCATGCGCCGCTACGGCATTGGCCAGGTTGCCGGTCGAGGCGCAGGCGACAGTCTTGAACCCAAGCTCCCTGGCCTTGGCGATTGCCACGGCGACGACCCGGTCCTTGAACGAGTGGGTCGGGTTCGCCGCATCGTTCTTGATGTGGATCTCCGCCCCGGTTCCCAGCCTGGCGGCCAGGCGATCGGCCTTGATCAGCGGGGTCATGCCCGGTTCCAGCGGGTCACCGGCCTTGCCCTTGAAGGGCAGGAAGTCGGAGTAGCGCCAGATCCCCCGCGAACCGGCCTGGATCCGCCGACGGGTCTCCCCGGGGTTCAGGTCCGAATAGTCGTATTGGACCTCGAGCGGTCCGAAGCATTCGGAACAAAAGAAGTTGGCGCCGAGTTCATACTCGGTCGAGCACTCCTTGCATTTCAGGTTTTTTACAGCCATCCGATCACTTGCCTTTCGTACATCCCCCGCCGGGGAAAAAGAAAACCTTCGCCGCGTGGGGCGAAGGCCGATCGGGCTTCTCCCCACATCTCCCGGCTACGCGAGCCGCTGGATTTGGCACCTTCTCGTCAGCTCTCGCTGCCGCTGGTTGCCGGGGTTTCATAGGGCCAAGTCCCTCCACCCCTCTGGATGTGGCGCTTATGTCTGCCTGACAGGCTACCACCGGCATCGGCCATGGTGTCGGCGCGGGCCCTTTCCCGGCCCCACGCCCCGGTGTTCCTGTGAAGCCAGATTCAGTCGCGGCCCGTTCACGCGCGGGCTTGACCTCTGGTTTAGGGTTGTTTCATGCCCGCGAAGCGAATTGACATGACTGGAGGCGGCGATGCCGAACCTCCCTCGTCTTCGTCGTGCGCGTGATACCGGTCCGGTAGAGGCGAATCCGGCCGAACCCGAGAGCACCGACCCGCGGGTCGAGGAGATCAGCTCGGGCGGTTTGCGCTGGATAAACATCGAGAGTCCCGGCAGCGAGGAACGTGCCTGGCTGGAGGAGAACTTCGACTTCCATGCCCTTGACATCGAGGATGTCCTCTCCCGCAATCAGCGTCCCAAGATCGATGAGTACCCGGACTATCTCTTCCTGGTCGTCCATGTCCCGGTTTTCGACCGCAAGGCAAAACGCCTGGTCGCCGGCGAGATTGACATCTTCGTGGGACCGGACTTCATGGTCACCCTGCCGAATCGGGCCATTCCTCCGGTCGAGTACCTCTTCGAACGGTGCCGCGCGGATGACACACTCAGACACAAGCTGTTTGCCAGAGGATCCGGCTACCTGATGTACCGGCTGGTGGATGACAGCTTCGACTACTGCTTCCCGATGTTGAGGAAGATCGGCAACAAGCTTGATGCCCTGGAGGAAGAAATCTTCGAGGGCCACTCGGAAGACCTGGTTCGCGACCTTTCAAACGCCAAGCAGGAAATCATCAATTTCCGCAAGGTGATCCGGCCGCAGCGGCCCGTCCTGCGCGACCTCGAAAACGTGAAGACCCGCTACCTCGCCAGCGACCTGGACCTGGAGATCTACTTCGACGACATCGTTGACGCTCACGAGCGCATCTGGGACATGCTCGAGAACTACAAGGAAGTCGTGGTCGCCCTCGAAGAAACCAACGAATCGATTATCAGCCACAAGGTGAATGGCATCCTTCGCGTCCTCACCTCGATCAGCGTGATCGTCCTGCCACTCACCCTCATCGCCTCGATTTTCGGCATGAACGTAGGTTTGCCGGGGGGCGGGGACCCGGCGACCGCCGCCGACTCGCATTTTTTCGCCGTGGTCGGGGTG
>JBGAOF010000134.1:0-5879 GCA_044221915.1 Solirubrobacterales bacterium | reverse complement strand
CGGCGAAAGGCAGGATGTACATCCACCAGCGACGGTAGATGTGAAATATCTGGTGGTACACCTCGCCGACCCGGCGAGCGAGCGCCACCATGCGCGAACGGGCTTTCGACATTAGGGCATCAGGGTCGGGACGGGTTGCTGCCGAACTGACGGGCGGCGAGGACCGTCTCGCCGCCGCCGGCCGGGGTAGCGGTGATCGCCCGGCGCCGGGTCGGTTCGGGTCGGTTGGTGGGGGATGAGATCCGGGTCGTGCGGAGGAGTTCGCGCAGGACGATCGCCATTTCGAGCTGGGCGAAGCTGGCGCCGACACAACGGCGACGCCCCCCGCCGAAGGGGATCCAGGTGTAGGTGCCCGGATCGGATTCCAGGAAACGCTCCGGGCGGAAAGCGTAGGGCTCGGGGTAGATGTCGGCATCGTGCTGCACCAGCCAGGCACTCGGCAGAAGGTGAACTCGCGGCCGATAGACGAAGCCTCCCACTTCGATCGGCTTCTTGACGGTCCTCGGGGCGGCGTTGAGAAGAACCGGCCGGAGCCGCAGGCTTTCGCGAATCACCGCGGTCAGGTAAGGCTCGCCGTCTCCCTCGTCGACTGCCTGGACCAGGTTCCTGAGGGCTTCCGGTTCGCGGGCCAGCCGTTCCAGGGTGAAGGCGAGCTGGGTCGCGGTCGTCTCGTGGCCGGCGACCAGCAGGGTCATCAATTCGTCGTGAATCTCGACATCTGACATCGGGCTGCCGTCTTCATGGGTGGCCCCGATCAGGGAGTTGATGATTTCGCTGCCACCTTCGTCGCCCCTGGCCCGCCGGTCCCCGATTTCCGCGTAGATCAGCTCGTCGGCCCTGGCGCGGGTCTTGAGGAAGGCCGCCCACGGTCCCCGGCCGAACGGTGCCCGCCTGGCGGGCGGCAGGAGGCTGAGCGGGTTCAGCCCGAAATCCAGCATTTCGGTCAGGGTTTCACGCAGGGATTCGAGGCGCTCGCCGCTGCGGAGCCCGAACACGGCGGCCAGGATCACTTCGAGGGTCAGGCGCTGCATCCGCGGGTGTATCGGGGCCGACTCGCCGCGCGGCCAGGAGCGGATCTGCTCGCGCGACACCTCGGCAATCATCGACTCCAGGTCTCGCATGCGTGGTCCGTGGAAAGCAGGGAGGACCAGCTTGCGCTGGGTCATGTGGGGGTCTTCGTCGAGCAGCAGGATCGAATTCGGCCCGACGATCGGCTCGAGGATCCTGGTGCCTTCACCAGGGTGGAGGACATCGGGTGCGGCGGTAAAGACCTGTTTGATCTCGTCCGGGTCGGAGATCACGATGAAAGGGTCCTGGGCGGCCAGCCTGATCGTGAACCGCTTCCCGTACTTGCGGCGGCAGCGGTCGAGAAACCCGGTCGGCCTGGTCCACCAGCCGACAGTCTGAATCGGGCCCGGCATGCGGGGCCCTGGCGGCAGCTGCTGTTGTCTGCTTCCTGCCATCAGTCAGAAGGTAGCGAGTCAACGGGCAACGGGGCGACCGCGTCGGAATATGCTCCCGGCATGGAGCCCAACGCGAGTGCCGAAGCCGCCGTCCCGCCGATTGCCCCCGGGACACCCGGCGACGGGCTGATCCTCAATCCGAAAAGCTGGGCCGCCCCACATCTGGATGAGGCCGACCAGCGGCGGCTCAAGGGGATGATTGACTGGTTCGAGAAACGTGGCCTGAAGCAGCTGAAGGACGACGACCGGGAAAACCGCTGGTATTCGGACTTCCTCGAGATGCAGGCCGACCTCGGCATCTTCAGCAACTTCCTCACCCCGGCCCGGGATTCGGGTGGTGATCCCGGTCGACGCTGGGACACGACCCGGATCTGCGAGTTCAACGAGCTCTCCGGCTTCTACGGTTTGCCCTACTGGTACACGTGGCAGGTTTCGATCCTCGGGCTCGGGCCGATCTTCCAGTCCGGGAACGAGGCCGCCCGGGCGAGGGCGGCGGACGAACTCGCGAAGGGATCGATCTTCGCCTTCGGGCTTTCGGAAAGAGCCCACGGCGCCGACATCTACTCGACCGACATGGTCCTTACGCCGGCCGGTGATGACGGGGACGGACAGACGTACACCGCGACCGGTGGCAAGTACTACATCGGCAATGGCAACGAGGCCGCGATGGTTTCGGTTTTCGGCAGGGTTGACGGGATCGAGGGCCCCGACGGCTACGCGTTCTTCGCGGCCAGTTCCACCCATGCCAACTATGAACTGGTCCGCAACGTCGTGAACTCCCAAAGCTACGTTTCCCAGTTCAACCTGAACGCCTACCCGGTTGAATCGGCGGATCTACTGCATCAGGGACCCGGTGCCTTTGATGCCGCCCTGAACACAGTCAACATCGGCAAGTTCAATCTCGGTTTTGCTTCGATCGGTATTTGTGAACATGCTTTCTGGGAAGCGATCACCCACGCCGACAGCCGCCTGCTCTACGGCATGAAGGTGACCGATTTCCCGCAGGTCAAACAGGCTTTCACCGATGCTTTCGCCCGGACCGTCGCGATGAAGCTTTTCGCCTGGCGGGCCGTCGACTACTTCCGCACAGCCTCGCCGGAGGACCGGCGCTACCTGCTTTTCAATCCGCTGACCAAGATGAAGGTCACCACCGAGGGCGAGAAGGTGATCGACCTGCTCTGGGACGTGATCGCCGCGAAGGGCTTTGAACGTGACATGTGGTTCGAGATGGCCGCCCGGGACATCCGGGCCCTGCCGAAACTCGAAGGCACCGTCCACGTGAACATGGCCCTGGTGCTCAAGTTCATGGCTTCCTACCTGTTCAATTCCGACCCGGATCTCGCCGCGCCCGGCCGTCGGCAGGACCCTGGCGATGACGAGTTCCTTTTTCGCCAGGGACCGGCCCGCGGTCTCGGAAAGATCCGCTTCAGCCCCTGGCAGAGGTCATACGAGCCTTTCGCCGAAGTGCCGAATGTGGCCAGATTCATGGAACTGGCGGAGTCGTTCAAGGGTTTCCTGGTGGATGCCGGGCCGGATGAGGCGCAGCAGAAGGATCTTGACTTTCTGCTCACTCTCGGGGAGCTCTTCACTCTGATCCCGTACGGACAGCTGATCTGTGAGCAGGCGGCCCTGATCGGGTTGCCCGAGGACACGCTCGACCAGATCTTCGACGTGCTTGTCCGCGACTTCTCCGGCTATGCGGCTGAACTTCACGGCAAGACATCGTCCACCGAAGCCCAGCAGCAGTGGGCCCGGGGCGCGATAACCAAGCCGGTTGTCAACCAGGCTCGCTTCGATTCGGTCTGGGCCAAGACCAGGGCCCTGGCCGGTGGCTACGAGATGAACCCCTGAAGCCCCGCGCCCGTGGTGCCGGAACCCGGGCGGCGTGATTGAATCGACCCATGCAACGCATGCGATTCGTCAAGGATTTTGACCTTCCGCCGGAAAAGGTCTTCGGCTTTTTCGCCGAACACGAGAACCTCGACGGCGTGCTGGGGGCGAAAATCACCCGTCTCGCCGATGGCAGCGACGGCAACAGAAACGGGGTTGGTTCATCCCGTCGGCTGAAGCCACCCGGCCCGGTGCCGGCCTTCGAGGAGACGGTGACCGCTTTCGTTCCGGTGGAACGGATCGAATATGAGGTGACCAGGGGAACCCCGCTGAACCACCACCACGGCACCATCGTTTTCGCGCCCACCGAAAATGGCACTCACATGGAATGGAGCATCGAGATCGGGACTGCCCTTCCAGGGCTGGACTTCGTCATTTCCAGAGTGTTGATCAGGAATATCGGCGGCGGGCTCGACCGCACGGTAATCCCGGCTTGACCCGCTAACTGGTTCGCGGGGCCCTGGCCCGGATTTCGTCCAGCAGGCGCTGGGCCAGTTCCTGGTCGTCTTCGTCCGGGCGTGGCTGGCCGCCGGCCGGTTCAAAGAACTCGACATTGACCCGGGGGCGCATCGGGAACCGCTTGAGGTCGGTGCCCCCGGTCACCGCGATCAGGATCACCGGGACACCGGGGCAGGCCCGGGCGAGGCGGGAGACGCCCCTCCGTGCCCGCAGGTTGGTGCCGCGGGAGAGAGTCCCTTCCGGGAAGACCCCGATCATCTCGCCGCGGCCGATCGCCTCCACGGCCGCCTCGAGGGCGGCGGTGTCACCCTGACCGCGGCGGATTGGAATCTGGTCGGCCTTGTCGAGGATCCAGGCCAGCGGCCCGAACTTCCAGAGCGTGTGCTTGGCGAGGAAGCGAAGCTGTCGTTCGCGCCACATCATCGCCTCGATGATCGCCAGCGGGTCGAGCCAGGAGTCGTGGTTCGAGACGATCAGGGCCGCCCCCTTGCGAGGAAGGTATTCAAGGCCAGTCACGCTCAGCCGGACCCACCATCTCAGCGGTCTCAAGATGAGCCGGACCGTCTGGTAAAGCTTCCAGCCACGTCGCTCCGACACCGCCTCTACGACGCCCTCCGGGCTGGCAAACTCTTCTGCCGCCGAGGTTTCTATGCGAGCCCCACATTGTCTTGCCACTTCATGAACGACTGACTCTAGAGCTTTGAGCTTCGGAGACTGCCGTGTTTGTGTTAATTCATCTTGTTCGGGTGAAAGCCAAAGGTTGCCGGGCTGGAACCGGGCTCGCGAGTGGGACCCAGCTTCCGGTCCGGCTCGGCCCTTGCCGTTTCGGTCGGCTGCCGGGCCTGCCGACCACGGCCGGGACCGTATAGACGCAGGGTCAGGAGGCCGATCGCCGGAGCCGAAGCCAAGGCGACCGGCAGCCAAAGCCAGATCGCCCCGGCGTCCGATCCCGCGCCGAAAGTGTGGATCAGGCCGAGGATCCAGAAAACCGCTACAAAGCGGTGTGCCGTGCGCCATCTGGCTGGTCCGATCCAGCGGCGCAGGTAGTAGGTCAGACCGAGAATCACCAGCCCGTAGCCGGCAATGATCCCGATGCCGGTCCAGAAGGGCCGGTAGTCCATGACAAACGGCACCGCAATCCCTGCCGGGCCAGGATCGAGCCAGGAGTCACCCAGAAGGACCAGGCCATGGAGTGCGACCAGGACTATGGTGGCCATGGAAAGCGCCTCATGTACGGGCCGTAGTTCAATCGCCTTGCGAAGGCGCTTGAAAGGCATGTTCCGGCCGCTGAGAAGTCCGGCACTAACCGACAGGCTGGCGAAGATCATGGCCCCAATCCCGGCACCACGGCTGAGGATCCAGAAGATGTGGATGCTGCCGCTCACAGTCCTGTTCCCTGGTCGAACCCCAGCGTTTTCACTTCGAGACGGTCGGTCACCACCACACCGCCATCGGGCAGCCAACCGGCGGCCTCGCCGGGCCCGGATAGCAGCGCCGACTTGGTGCGAACTTCCGCCTCGATCCCGGTTGCTGCGACCGCAGTCACCTGGATGATTCCGGTCCGGGACGACAGGCCGGTGCGGGGATCGATCAGGTGGTGTGCCCTTCCGTCCCCGGTATCCCAGGACCGCCTGGTGGTTCCGCTTGTCGCGACAGCGCCCGACGCCGCTTCGCAGGTGGCGATGATGCCGCCGCCCTGGATCGGTGACTTGACCTCGATTCTGCGGATCGCTCCGCGGTTAACGCCAAATCTCAGGTCGCATGAACATTCCACGGCCCAGCTCTCGAAATCCTGGAGCCTTTCAGCGACGATGTCCGCGGCCAGGCCCTTTCCGATCCCGCCCGAGTCGAGCCGGAGCCCGGGCGGACGGACGATCCTCTGGCGATCGCGGTCGACCGAGACCGCCGACCAATCGGATCGGTCTGCCTGACCGGGCAACTTTCCGGCCGGTGGTTCCAGCTCAAGAGGTCCGGCGTCGGGATCGATCGTGTCGATGTATCCGGCCCGCTCAACCTGGTCGAGCAGGGTTGCATCGACCAGCCCGCCGCTCCGGCGACCGGCGAATC
>JBGAOF010000133.1:3428-5910 GCA_044221915.1 Solirubrobacterales bacterium | reverse complement strand
ACACCGATCGCTGTCCGGCCCTCGTTGGTGCCATAGGGGGCGGTGTTCAGGTACTTGCCGAGAATCTGCTTCTTGCTGTGATCCTTCTCGTAGTCAAGCGCCATCTTGGCTTCCTTGATCTTGCGCTTGTAATCACGTTCGGGATTCGAGATGTACAGATTCCGCATCAGCTGCATCGTGATCGTCGATGCGCCTTCGGTGATTCCACCTGATTCAAGGTTCTTGACCAGGGCCCGCAGGCCACCCTGGATGTCAATGCCATCGTGCTGGTAGAAGCGTTCGTCCTCGATCGCCACCGTCGCGTCCTGGACTGACCGGGGGATTTCAGAGAGCGGGATCGGGGTTCGGACCTCGTCCGAGTCGATCATTCCAAGCTTGCTTCCATCACCGGCGAAGATGATCGAGTTCTGGCCCTTGTTTATCTCCTTGAGATTGTCCGGGTTCGGGGCGTCGGCGGCTATCGAAAGCACCCAGCCGCCGCCCGCCACAATCGCGGTCAGCAACAAACCGCCGACCGCCGCAGCCACCGCAATGAGAACCTTGCCCGGTGAACCACGGTGCCGACGCACCCTTCTCTGGCGCCTGGTCATCCCCAATAGGGTAGCTGGATGGACTTCAGGAACTTCTAAAGGGGTGCCTGAAACTGCGGGTTGCAGGATAGGTTGCGGGTTCCGGAGGGCCCGAGGTGTGAGAATGGGACGCCGCAATGGAGCCCACCGATCCCATTCCCGAGCCGGACCAGGACCACGCCCTTTCGGCTGTGCCGGCGGAAACCTCGCGGCCCGCCGAACCCGGCGCCGCCGGGGAACCCGGTCAAACCGTGGTTGACCCGCCCCGGGTGGCGGTGGATCCCGGCCGGACCACGAACGGTTCCGGCCGGTTCCCCTACGCGACCTGGAACCCCTGGATCGCGATCGGCGGTGCTGTTGCCGCCTTGTTCCTCGGCACTCTGCTGGCCCTGCCGGTGGTCTGGACATCCGGCGGCAGTGACTTCGACTCACTTGGCTGGGGGGCCAGGGCCGCCGTCCAGCTGTGTACGGCAATCGGCTTCCTGGCGGTGCCGTTTCTTTTTGCCAAGCAGATCCCCGGCCAGGTGGGCTGGAAACAGGCCGCGGGGCGGCTCGGCTTTCACCGGTTCAAGGTGAAGGCTGCGGCCAAGTGGATCGGGATCGGCTTCGCTGCCTACATCGCTTTCGCGATCGCCTTTGCCCTGATTTTCGGAGCTCCGAAGCAGGACGACATCGCCGGTGAGCTGGGGCCGTACTGGTCACAGATCCTGCTGATCGTGATTCTCGCCCCGATTTCCGAAGAGGTCTGTTTCCGCGGGATGCTCTTCGGCGGTTTTCGCACTCGTCTCAACCTGCCGCTCGCAGCGATCGGTGCCGGGCTGGTTTTCGGTGCGCTTCACTTCTCCACCGGGGTCTCAGCGGTCCCCCAGCTGATCGTGCTGGGCGCGATCTTCGCGGTCGTCTTCGAAAAGACCGGGTCACTCTGGCCGGCGATCATTTTTCATCTGATCAACAACGCCTACGCGTTGACAATCCTGAACTCCTGAGAGGAACCCTTGCCCGAAGACAGCGTTCGTGATGAATTGATCTCCCTGCTTGCCAGGCACTCCCTGGTCCTCGGCGAAGTGACCCTTTCGAGCGGTGCCAAGGCGAGCTACTACATCGACGCCCGCCGCACGGTAATGCGGCCCGAAGGACTGAAGGCGGCCGGGACCCTGATCGCGCGGCACGCTCGGGGACTGGGCGCGACCGCGGTCGGCGGGCCGGTCATGGCGGCAATTCCCCTCGCCTGCGCGGCGATTGCCGTCCCCGAAGGTGAAGGCCTGGGTGGCTTTTTTGTGCGAAAGGAGCGCAAGGCCCACGGCTTGCAGCGCTGGGTCGAGGGCGCAGCCGAACCGGGTGACCGTGTTCTCGTTGTCGAGGACACCGTCACTACCGGCGGCTCGACGATTGCCGCGATCGAGCGCATCCGCGACGAAGGGTTCGAGATCGCCGGGGTGCTGGCGGTGGTGGACCGGCTCGCGGGCGGGGGAGAGAAAATCGCCGCCGAAGCCGGGGCTCCCTACGAGGCCCTCACCACGATCGACGACATCTATCCGGAACGCCCCGACCGCTAGAAACAGCCCGGGGCGGTCACCCGGAGGCTTGCCGGTCGGTTTCCTCGGCGGCGTCGGCTCCGGTTCTGGTGGTCATCATCTGCGCGGCACCGCCACCGAGGGCCTTGCGTACCACGGCCGGCGCGATGATCTTCAGGGCACCCACCATCCCGTAGGGCCGCGGGACGTACCGTTCGGCCTTGCCGTTGACACCAACCTCGTAGACAGCCTCCGCAGCCTTGCGGACATCCGAAACCATCCAGCGGGTGGCCGGTTTCGCGGTGAGTTCCTCGGCCGGGAATCCCTCGGTGACGATGAACCCTGGCAGAACCAGCCCGACGTGGACCCCGTTCGGTGCCTCCTCGAGGTGAAGCGCGT
>JBGAOF010000133.1:3013-3418 GCA_044221915.1 Solirubrobacterales bacterium | reverse complement strand
AGGCTCCGGCGCCGGCCCGGGAAATACGGCCCGCGGTCGAGGCGATGTTGACGATCGAACTCGGCGCCGCCGCACGCAACATCGGCAGGAAAGCCTCGGTGACCCTGAGAACCGCGTCGAAGTTGATCTCCATGGTCCGGCGCACGTTCTCGTAGCCACCCTCGGCGAAGGTTGCCCGCCAGGCGGCCCCGGCGTTGTTGACCAGGAGATTCACCGGCGGATGATGCTCCTCGGCGTGAGCGAGAAGCCGGGCCGGCGCATCCTCCTCGGTCAGGTCGAGCGCGATCCACGTGGCTTCGCAAGGCAGGCGGCCGGCCAGCTCCTCCAGCCGCTCCTCGCGCCGGGCCACCAGCACCAGCCTCGTCCCCTCGTCGCGGGCGAGCCGCCAGGCGACGCCCTCGCCGA
>JBGAOF010000133.1:0-3003 GCA_044221915.1 Solirubrobacterales bacterium | reverse complement strand
GGATCCGCAGCAGGGTCCGGTCGACGGCGTCCAGCTCGGCCGGCCCGCCGCTCACGCGACCGGACCCGTCCCCACGAGCTCGTCGACGCACGCGGCGAAGACCTCGGTGTGCCGGTCGACGTCCGCCTTGCCGGTCGCCGGGGACATCAGCGCCATGTTGTGGAAAGGAGTGATCATCACCCCCCGGTTCAGGGCGTGGAGATGCAGGTAGCGCTCGAGCTCCGGGTCGGATGCGTTGTGGGCCTGGGTGCCGTTGCGGGCGGGTTCCGCTTCAAAGCGATACTCGGCACGGGCCCCGAGCTGGGTGACATTCCACGGCAGGTCGTGCTCGCCGACGACCGAACGGATTCCGTCGCTGAAACGTCCGGCCAGGGGAATGGTGTGTTCGAAGGCTTCGTCGGTGAGGACGTTCTCCAGGGTCGCGCGGATCGCCGCCATCGAAAGGGCGTTCCCGGCCAGGGTGCCGCCGACACCACCTGTGTCCTCGTAGTCAGCGTCCTGCTGGGCGAAGAGCCTTTCGGTGACTTCGCCGGTCAGACCGAGGGCGCCGGCCGCGATCCCGGAACCGATCGCCTTGCCGATCGTGAACAGGTCCGGTTCGAGTCCCCAGGCTTTGGTGCATCCGCCGGGACCGGCCGAGAACGTATGCGTCTCGTCGATGATCAAGAGGGTGCCGTGCTTGCGGGTGAGCTCCCGCAGCGCCTCGTGGTAGCCGTCATCGGGCAGGACTATCCCCATGTTGGTCATCGCCGGCTCGGCCAATACGCAGGCGATCTCGCCGGTGGCCAGGGCTGACTCGAGCGCGTCCAGGTCGTTGAACTCGATCGCGGTGGTGGTTACCGAAGGATCGACCGGAGGGCCGACGTTGCCCTCCCGGGAAACCGTGCTGCCATCCGGTCCGGCGACCGCGAAAGCCTCGTCGACCGAACCGTGGTAGCTGTAGCTCATCACGAGGACTTTCGGCCGGCCGGTGAGTTGGCGGCAGATCCTCAGCGCCGCCCGGTTCGCATCGGTCGCCGTGAGAGTGAACATCCAGCGATCAAGCCCGAACCGGCGGCTCAGTTCCTCCCCTACCCAGATCGCATTCTCGGTCGGCAGCATGGTCGTGATCCCCACCGCCGCCTGTTCGGCCAGGGCATGAACGACCGGTTCCGGCCCATGACCGGGCATTGAACCGGTGTCACCAAGGCAGAGATCGATGTAGGTGTGCCCGTCGACATCAATCAGACGGGCACCTACCGCAGTCTTGGCAAAAACCGGGAAGCCCCCGGCCCAGCGCATCATCCAGGGCATTGGAACGCCGCCGACCAGCGAGTTCCGGGCCCGTTCGTAAAGTTCCTCCGAACGGGGATGAGCCTCGATGAAGCGGTCCAGTTCCTGTTTCGTCTGTTCCGCCAGACGTCCACGATCAACTTCAGCCATGTCTCCTCCTCCTGGTTCGACCCGATCATACGACGGAACCTTGCTCTTGAATCGCAACCATTCGGCTTGTACGTTGTTCAGTAAGAGCCGTTAATGTGAAAGCGCCCGGCTGGACGGCCGGGAAAGGTGACTAGGAGACGTAATTTGAAGGGCAAGGGACTGATACTGGCCATCGGTCTGGGACTACTGGCCGCAATCACGGCCATGGCTGGAACAGCATCGAGCGCCGAGCCGACTCCGAAATGCACGGACGGCAAGGACGCGACGAAGGTGACGGTGGGGATCGTCCAGATGCTCGGCTGCTGGACCGAGCGGACCACCGACGACATCAAGTACTACATTGCCGACCTTGCCAGCCAGCCGCTGTACGGCGGTGGTGACCGCCAGATCCGCGCGCTCGACATGAACGGATTTCTGGTCAGTTCGACCAAGCGGAGCCGGATTCTGGTCAACACCAAGACCAACGCGATCCGCAGCGTCAACAGCAGCGACGAGAAGGCGGCCGAGGTTTCCCTCTCCTCGATCGGGTATCCGCTCGCCAAGGATCCAGTCCAGTTCGGACAGCCTTTCCAGATCAACTTCGTGCCCCCGAACCAGGGCAGCGTCACTCTCGAAGACCTGCAGCTTGGCAGCAGCAGTGCCTACACGAAATCGCTCGCCGGGTTCTCCCCGGCCGGAAGCGTCGAGACGCCGATCATCCTGAACGAGAACGGCAAGGGCTCGATGGACCTGACCCTGACCCTCGGCGGGATCTTCACCCTGAAAGGCCATGAGCAGTCGGTCACGATCAAGATTCCCTCGGCGGTAGGCGAGGGGTCGAAGGTTGACGGGTTCAAGCTTCATCTGCAGGAGATCGACGGGATCAAGCTGCTCAAGATCAGCGACCTTGAAGCCGAATACTCGGCCGAAGAAAAGAAACTCGGCGGTGGCGCCGACTTCTCACTGCCGTTCATGGCCGGAAAGGGCGTCAGTTTCGCCTTCGAGATCGAAAACACGGTCCTGACCAAGGCATCGGTCGGTGCCTCCGGTCTCAAGGTGCCAATCGGAACGCCACCAGGCGGTTTCATCACGGCCCTGAATGGCGGTTTCGGCTTCAAGCAGGTTGACAACTACTTCGTGCTCAACCTGAACGCCGGCGCCAAAGCCGAGTTTGGACCCGAGCTGCCCACCCCCTGGGGCAAGGTCGTACCGATCGAAGTCGAGTCTTCGCTCCTGCTCGGCAAGGAAGGTCAGGATTTCTACTTCCATTTTGACGGTGGCGTGAAGGTGTTCCGGCTCGGAGTCGGCAACGTCTACCTGAAGATTCACACCAGCAGCGGGGTCGATTTCGGCTTTGGCATCGGGATCGGCTTCCCCAGCTACCGGAACAATCCCGACGACCCGTTCTACATCGGAGCCAAGGTCGATGGCTGGGTCGCCAAACAGCGCTTCCAGTTCGGAGGGAGTGGCCGGGTGAGACTGTTTGGCCTCGATATCTTCGACGGCCGGATCCTGATCAACACGAAGGCCGCCGGTGCCTGCTGGAAGGTTCTCTTTGTAGACGGAGGGGCGGTCTATGAGTACGGCAAGAAGGTCCAGACT
>JBGAOF010000132.1:0-6013 GCA_044221915.1 Solirubrobacterales bacterium | reverse complement strand
GCCAGGGTGTAACCAGAGCTCAGGGTGTGACCCGTCTTGATCCCTCTCGCCCAGGGGTTGTCCCGCAGGAAGCTGTCGGTCGTTTCAATCGTGAGCGGGGGCCGGTAGCTGGTCAGCACCGCTTCCCTGGAGCCGGCGATTTTTCGCAGTCGCGGAATGCCCATGAGCACGCGGCCAAGCCGGGCCAGGTCGGCGGCCGAGGTGTAATGACTCGGTCCGTCCAGCCCGACCGGGTTGTTGTAATGGGTGTCGTCAAGGCCAAGTCGCCGGGCGGTGCGGTTCATTAGCGCCACGAAGCGAGCCTCGGAGCCCGAGACGGCCCGTGAGAGCGTGACTGCCGCGTCATTGCCACTCAGCAGCATCAGGCCGTAGAGCAGGTCCCGGACCGAGACCGTCTGCCCGGGCTCGAGGCCCATCAACGACTCGGCCGGGTCGGGCTCGTACCTGACCGCCTTCACTTTTCTGCCGAGCGGCAGATTCCGGATCGCCAGGTAGGCGGTCATCATCTTCGTGGTCGAGGCCATCGGCAGGTGCCGGTTCACCGCCTGCCCGGCCAACGGCTGGCCGGTTCTCGCATCAATCACGATCCAGCCTTTGGCGTCGAGCCGGGGGCCGCGGTCGGGGGCACGGTCGGGGCCGCGGTCGGGGGCACCGGCTGCGGCACCGGCACCGAATCCGCTTCCCGCCAGCGAAAGGACCAGCAGCAGGGCGGCTGCCCGCCACCACCCGGCCAGTGCCGCGACCCGGGGCCGGCCGGTCAACGCAGCTTGATTTCCTGACCCAGCTGGAGGGCCTGCGGGTCCAGATCCGGGTTCAGTTTCTCCAGCCTGTCAACCGGGATCCCCGTCTTCTGGGCGATTGTGGTCAGGTTGTCGCCCGACTCGACCTCATAGGTCTTGGCGTTGGTCTTCGGCTTGGCCTTGACCTTGTGCTCCTGCGCCTTGCCCTTGCTCGCGGGATCCTTGTCGCCACCACCGGTGGCCCCCGAGATCACCATGATCAGAATCACGGCAGTTCCGCCCAGGGCCAGAAAGGCAAGCAGTCTCGCGATCAGGGAGTTTTTCTTGGTTTCTTCCATGTTGTCCGGGTGAGACCGGGCCGGGTGAGGCCGGTGTCTATGGCGATGCGGCCGGAAAGTTACCGCGCCGGCCGTCAGGATGGCCTCGCCCCGGCCTGACGGGAGAGATCAACCGCCGCGACGGAACCGGCCCCGGGAACGGATCAGCCGGAAACGGCCCAGACCGCAGCCCGCAATTCCTCCGCTGCCTCGGCCGGATCGCCGGCCCCGGCAATTGACCGGGAGGCCGGGACGATCGCAGCCGCCCGTCCGGGGGCGAAAGCCGGTCCGAGGTTCTCCGGCCTGCCACCCTGTGCCCCCACCCCGGGGATCAGCATCACAGCCCGGGGCATGAGTTCGCGCAGCCGCTGGATGTGTTCGGGGGCCGTGGCACCAACGACCGCCCCCATCCCGGAGAGGCCATCCTCATCGCTCGCGAGTCGATCCGAAAAACTGTCAACCAGCCGGGCCAGATGCTCGTGCACGGGACCTTCGGGTGTCTCGAGGTCTTCGATATCGGCCGCCCCGGGATTGCTGGTCCTGACCAACGCGAAGATGCCGGCCCCGGCCTCCCCGGCGAGGTCGACCATCGGCTCGATCGCGTCGCTTCCGAGCAGGGGGTTGACGGTGAAAGCATCGGCGCCAAGTCCGGTGACCGGTCCGAAGGGCGAGCCGGTCGATCCGACCATTGCCTGCCCGTATGCCCTGGCCGATACCGGGACATCGCCCCGTTTGCCGTCGGCGATCACCAGCAGGCCCGCTTTCCGGCCCGCCTCACAGACTTCTTCAAGTGCTTTCCAGCCGGGCCAACCCAAGCGTTCAAAACAGGCCAGCTGCGGCTTGATCGCAACGCAGGATGGACCCGCGAGGTCAATCAGGCGGCGGCAGGAGGCGGAAACCGCTGCCCCGGCCGCTTCGGCGGCCGAGCTTTCCCGCAACCCGATCAACAAAGAGACTCAGCCCTTGACCTGCTTCTTCAGGGCAGACCCGGCCGAGAAGCGCGGAACCTTGCCACCGGCAATGGTGATCCTCTCACCGGTTCGCGGGTTCACGCCCTGACGGGCGCTGCGTTCAGCGACATGGAACTTGCCGAAGCCGGTGAAGTTGACCTCGCCACCCGCGGTCAGGGTGTCCGTGATCGCTTCCAGCACGGCGTCAACCGCGTCGGCCGCGGCCTTTTTGCTCCCGATGCGCTCGTCACCGGCGACCTTCTCAAGAAATTCTGCTTTGGTCACGTCAGTAATCCTCCTCGGTTTAGGGAATGTCAGAACCGTAACATCGCATTCGGATGCCATTTCTGCCACCTTCTTCGGGGGCTCCGGCGATCCGGGTCATTCCGGTTGAGTCAGGCACCGCGCCAATTCGGAAATCCGGTCGGATTCCGGTGTGTTGGCCGGAAGGTCCGCTTCGGCCCCGCTCCGGAAGCGGATTCGCACGAATTCACGCCGGTGATGTCGCCGGCGCCGCATGAACGCCGCCGCTTCGTCGGTGTAGCTGCTGACCTTGTCCAGCACGACACGGTGAGGCTTAAGCATCTTCTGTCCTTCCCTGGCCGGATCCAGCCTCCCGGCCGCGATCACCCCCGCCTTCCCGGATCGCGTCCCGGAGGGCCATCCGCATGTCATAGGTAGTGAGCGAAGCGAGAACGTAACGTCCGGTCGCGGCAACCAGCGAGTAGCCGCCCTCGCTCACCACGAACACCTCGCCTTCGGCCGTTGCGATGTGGGCCGAATCGACCTCCTCCTCACCGGAGGCGGCCTCAATCGCGGCCAGCAGCTCGGTGGCCGATTCCGGCCAGGTCGCAGGATGCGCCGTCACCGAGACGGGCAGACGGTCCGGGCCGAAAATCCCCGCGCTGACCAGTTCCACCTCCATCTCGGCCAGGTTTTCCAGGACCCGGCTGGCAACCCGGGATTCGATCTCCACCATTCAGGGGCTCCCGCTCTCCGGCGATTTGCCGCCCCGGCATCTGGTCTTTTCGGTCCCATCCGACATTGTGTAGGAACATACCGTCCATGAACCTTGCCCAGGCCTCATGGCTGATCGTGGTGTTGCTCTGCCTGACCGCGACCGTGGTCAGCGCAATCTCCGGTTATGCCGGCTATGCCGCCACGATTGCCGCCGTCGGCGTCGCCGCCTCGGTCAACCTCCTGCCCCGCCACAGCGGCGACAACTGAAGCCGGCCCGACTGCCGGGACGGTCTTACCGGGAGAGATGCCCGGCAAGAAGACCGGCGGCCGCCCCGCGATGGCTGATCGCGTTTTTCTCATCGGGGTCCAGTTCGGCCATCGTTCGGAGATCATCCGGCCCGGTCGCCTCGGGTACGAACGCGGGGTCATAGCCGAAGCCGCCGTCTCCCCTGGGCTGCTGGATCAGATGGCCCTCGCAGGTCCCGCGAAACAGGTGTTCGCCGGAATCGTCGATCAGGGCGATCACACATACGTAGCGGGCAGAATCGGGACCCGGGGAGGCAGCCAGGTCGGCCAGCAACTTTTCGAGGTTCTCCGGGTCGCTGGCGCCGGGTCCCGCGTAGCGGGCTGAATACACCCCCGGCCGACCCTCAAGGGCATCAACTTCGAGGCCGGAGTCATCGGCGAGAGTCATCGGCGATCACCTCCGCCCCGGTTGCCTCCCGGGCCGCCCTGGCCTTGATCAATGCGTTCTCGGCGAAGGTCGAACCCGTTTCCGGCGGGAGGTTCACTTCCGCCGGGAGCGGCTCGAGGACCACCCCGGTCAGGATCCGGGCCAATTCACGGACCTTGTGCGGATTCCGGCTGGAAAGAACCAATGGATCCGCTACTCCGCCACAACGGCCATCTGGAAATCACGCAAGCGGTTGATCCCGCCTTCGGCGAGAGCCAGCATCTCGTCCAGCGAGGCCCGCGACAAGGGTGTTCGTTCGGCCGTGGCTTGAACCTCAACCAGCCCGCCGTCACCTGTCATCACCACGTTCGCGTCCACCTCGGCGCGGGAGTCCTCCGGGTAATCAAGGTCACAAAGCGGCACCCCGTCAACCATTCCGACACTGACCGCCGCAACCGATGTCGTCAACGGCATCCGTTCGATCTCGCCCCTTTCGAGCAAGCCGTCCAGGGCGAGCCGGAGCGCGACCCAGCCACCGGTGATCGAAGCACACCGGGTGCCGCCGTCGGCCTCAAGGACATCGCAGTCGACGTAGACACTGCGTTCACCCAGGGCTTCAAAATCGATTCCGACGCGCAAAGACCGGCCAATCAGTCGCTGGATCTCCACCCCCCGGCCGTCCTGTTTCCCCTTGCTGATGTCGCGTTGCTTGCGGTCACCGGTCGAAGCCGGGAGCATCGCGTATTCGGATGTGACCCAGCCGCGGCCGCGGCCTTCCATCCAACGGGGGACCCGGTCCTGGACCGAAGCTGTGCAGATCACCCGGGTTCCCCCGCAGGAAATCAGGGCCGAGCCATCGGCGCTGCCGACGAAGCCGGGATCTATCTGGACCGGCCGAAGGTCGGCGGCAGACCGGTCACCACTACGGGACACAGGGGCATTCATGGGCCGCAGTTTCCCAGACCCGGCCTCCGCCTGGGCCCGGCGACCGAATCCTGTCCCGCATTGATCCGGTCGCCGGGGGCCCACGCCGGACCCCTCAAGGGGAGCAGGCCCTCACCGGAAGGCGATCTTGTCTACCGCCGACTGGATCTTGTCGACGATGAGTTCGGCCAGTTCCGTCCCCTGACGGCCACTGAAACCCTTCATCGCCGCAACCATGCCGACCATCAACAGGGACACGAGCAGGATCAGGCCGACGTATTCGACCGTGCCCTGCCCGGCCTGGCCGACCGCCTTCCGGCGCATGGACTCGCTCTTGACAACCGCGAGGGAATGGGCGTTACCCATAGCCTTGTAGAACATCTCGGGTTCCTCCTTCGGGGGTTTGATTTCCCCTTCGATCCTGAGCCCGAACCCGTGACAGAACAAGACCCGGGAGCAACAATTGATTGACGAAAACGCCACCGAAGGGCAGGGCGGCGCCGACAGCGGGCCGGCCGGATAACCTGCCGGGATGCGGGTTCTGGTGGTCATGAACTTCGGTGCCGACCGGGCCACGCCTCAGCGTGGCCGCTGGGTGACCGACCAGGTCGAAGCCCTCAGGGAAGGCGGACTGGAGGTTGACCTCTTCAGCTTCCGGCCGGGCAAGGACCAGTATCTGCCCGCCACCAGGAAGATCCGCAGAATGCTGCGGCAAACTGAATATGACCTCGTGCACGCCCACTACGGCCTCGCCGGCTGGTGCGCCCAGCTGGCCGGTGCCCGCCCCCTGGTCGTGACCTTCCACGGAACGGATGTGCGCCACAAGGTCGTCGGAAGAATGTCCCGACTCCTCACCCGGAGGATCGCTCTTGTGGCGGGAGCCTCAAGGGCGCTCTTCGAGGAAGAAGGAGGCAGGCCCGGCCTCCCGAAGCCGCAGGGCCGCACCGCGGTCCTGCCCTGCGGGGCGGATCTCTCACGGTTTACCCCGGTTGATCGCCGGCAGGCCCGCCGGCAACTGGGCCTCGATCCCGACATCCCCTGTCTGTTCTTCCCGGCCGATCCCGGTCGCCCGGAAAAACGCTTCGACCGGGCCCGTGAGGTCGCCGAACGAACCGGGGCCAGACTGTTGACCGGCGGGGGAATCGAGCCGGAAGAAATGCCGCTTTGGGTCAATGCGGCCAACGCGGTCCTTGTGACATCGCAGTACGAAGGATTCGGCCTCGCCTGCCTCGAGGCCCTTGCCTGTGATGTCCCGGTTCTTTCGACCCCGGTCGGAATCGCGCCTCATGCCCTGCGCGGACTGGGCCGCAGCCTCTGCCTGGAATTCGATCCCGGCACATGGTCGGATTTTGCCTCTGCCCTCCTCGCCGAGGCCGACCCACGGGTTGATGGCCGACCCAGGGCCGAGGCCCTTTCGGCCCGCAGGATGGCCAACCGGGTCGCCTTCGC
>JBGAOF010000131.1:0-6109 GCA_044221915.1 Solirubrobacterales bacterium | reverse complement strand
CAGCTCTCCAGGGGCCGGATCAAACTGCGTGTCAAGGCGCAGGCCGGGGCCCTTGTCCGGCTCTCGGCCACCTCCCGTACTTTCGACAGCGGTGAGCAACGGCTTTTCAAGGCACGCAATCTCAGGCTCGGCAAGGGGGGCAGCTCGATCATCTCCCTGAAGCTCGCCCCGGCCATCCGCGCGACCGTGAACTCCTGCCAGCTGCGCCACCTTTCGATCACCGCCCGTAGCGGCGGCCGCAAGACGGTCAAAAAGCTGACCGTGATCCGGGATCAGGCCGACTGCCAGCTGATACCGGTCAACCTGAACCGGGCCCGGGATTGTGACTTCATTACCCAGCCGAACGAGGGAATGTGCATGCTGCCCTTCCCGAACGACTACTACACGGTCAGGGACCCGGACAGCCCGACCGGCAAGCGCATCCATTTCACTGCGGCGGCGATGCCGAAGAACAAGGACGGGGTCGGAATCGATCCGGTCAAGTACGGCCTGTCCGACGGCTTCAGTCAGGGCGCCGGTGCGGTGGTACGAATTCCGGGGCTGGATTCACTGGCCGCCGCCCAGGCGAATGACCTGGTGCCGATCAACCACCTTGGCCGCTACTCCGACCCCGGCCAGAGAGTGGTTGTGATCAACACCCGGACCGGCAAGCGGCACCCCATCTGGGCTGAAGTTGATTCGAATGCCGGTCTTGACCGGGACCGCGCCCTGGAGATCAAGCCTTCCAGGAACTACCAGCAGAAGACCCGCTACATCATCGCCCTGCGGAACCTCACCGACAAGGATGGCAACCCACTCCCGGCCCCTGATGCGTTCCGCTTCTACCGGGATCAGGTCAAGTCCGGGAAGCAGGCGATCGAAAAGCGCCGTTCTCATTACGAAGGGATCTTCCGGACCCTGCGCAAGGCCGGGATCAAGCGCAGCAGCCTCTACCTGGCCTGGGATTTCACTACCGCCAGCAACGAAAACAACTACAAGCGAGCACTCAGCATGCGTGACCGCGCATTTGCCGAGCTCGGGGACACCAACCTCGGTGACCAGGTCATCCAGGGGGCTGCGCCCGCATTCACGATCGACAATGTCCAGACATTCACCCCGGGCCAGAACTCGCAGATCGCCCGCAAGATCAAGGGTCATTACACGGTTCCCTGCTTCCTCGAGCCGGACTGCGGCCCCGGCGGGACCATGCAGCTCGACCAGAACGGCCTGCCCTCCCGCAACGGCAATTTCGTGGCCAAGATGGAATGTATCGTCCCTCAGGTTGCGGTCGGAGCGAATGCAGAAAAGACCCGGGCGATGGTTTTCGGACACGGTCTTTTTGGTGATGCGTCAGGGGTCAACGGGGGACCAAACCCTCCCCTCGCCCAGACCGGAATGACGATTTGCGGAACCGACGAGATCGGAATGTCGAATTCGGATGTGGTCCAGGTGATGACCACGGCACTCCAGGATCTGTCGCATTTCAACGTCCTCGCTGACCGCCTTGCCCAGGCCCTGATCAACGAGCTCTACCTGGCCCGGCTGATGTACCACCCTGACGGCCTCGGGACGGTCCCCGCTTTTCAGGACGGTGACGGTTTCACCAGCGGACAGTCGCTGATCAGGACCGACCACGTCTATTACATGGGTGCCAGCCAGGGCGGAATTCTCGGTGGGCCACTCACCGCACTCTCGCCTGACTTCGTCCAGTCCTCCCTGCTGGTCGGGGCGATGAACTATTCGGTCCTCTTGCCGAGATCCATCGACTTCGACCTCTACGCGGCGATCATGTACCCGCAGTACCCGGACGAGTTGACCCATCCGCTGCTCTTCGAGTTGATGCAGATGCTCTGGGACCGCAGCGAGCCGAACGGTTACGCGCATGTGATGACCGACAACCCCCCACCGGATACCCCCGAGCACCGGGTGACCCTCCAGATCGCACTCGGCGACCATCAGGTCTCGAACTTCGCCTCGGAGAACATGGCCCGAACCCTCGGCATGAAAACCAACCAGGTGCCGGTTGATCCGGGCCGCTGGCCGAACTACGACGTGCTCTGGAGCGTTCCCCGGCTGAGCGCGGACGACTATCCGTACCACGGCAACAACATCATCTACTTTGATGGTGGCCCGCCGCGGCCGGAGCCAGGCAATCCGGGCAAGACGATCGGCACCGACCCGCCACCGTTCACCAACACCCCGAACCGGGTCGCCCAGGATCCCCACGGCGCACCGGGCGGAGCCAGTGTTGCGGTCGGACTGACGTCAACGTTCCTGCAGCCGAACGGCTACATCTCGGATGTCTGTTCGCCAAGCGCCTGTTACGGCGATGCCTGGGACGGCAGCCTGCCGTAACCAGCGACCACCACGCAGAACTCAAAACTCCTGCGGTGCCGCAGGTTTCCCACCGATCTGGTGGCAGACCTGCGGCACCCCTGGGTCTTTTGTTCAGGGAACTGGCCGGTAGATCATCCGGTTGCCGAGCAGCTGGGAGACGGTCACCAGCCGGAAGCCCCTGTGTCGCAGACCGGAGATCGCACCAGCGAGAGCATCGACCGTACCCCCTCGCGGCCCCCCGCCATCATGCATCAGGACGATTGAGCCGGGCCGGGCCTGGTTGACGATGGTCGAGCGGATCGCCGCCGAACCGGGCAGCTTCCAATCGGTGGTGTCGACATCCCAGTTGACGACTTTCATCCGGTCCTGGCGGACCGACTGCTTCAGGGAGCTGCTCACCGCCCCGTACGGAGGGCGGAAGAGACAGGGCCGAAAGCCGGTGACCTGCCTGATCCGGCGGGTGGCACGGCGGATGTTGGATCCACCCGGCAGGAGATCGTGGTCATAGCTGTGGTTGCCTATCTCATGGCCAAGGGCGAGCACCCGCCTGGCAAAGGACGGATAGCTCGCAACCTGCTGTCCGAGCATGAAGAAGGTTGCCCGGGCATGCTTTCGCTTGAGGATCCGCAGCACATCCGGCGTGTAATCGCTGGGGCCATCGTCAAAGGTCAAGGCAACCCGCCTGCGGCTGCGGGGACCGTGGGTCACGAATTCGCCGTTGCCACCGGAACAGCCCACCACTCTCAGGGGGCGCAGCCGGTAAACCGCCCGATGTAGCGGGGGAAAGTACGTGAGGCAATCCTCGAGCACAGTGGTTTCAAGTGGCCCGGATTTCGGGCAGCCGCCGGCCCGGTCCGCGATTCGCCAGGCATAGCCACCAGGCGCCAGACCGGCATCACGGGGATCGAAGGTCGCAACGATCTTGTGGTCGGTCGCCTTCTTGACCCGGGCCCGGACCAGCTTGCTTGATTTCACCCAGCCCTTCGGCGTCGTCCGGGAGACTCCAAGGACACGATAGGTGCGCGTCGGACCACCGAGACAGATTCTCGTGATGCCCTTGCTTCCGCGACGGTCCATCTCAAGACAGAGGTAGCGTCGGCTCTCGGAGGCGAAATCGGGGCGACGATCCAGTTTCCCCATGTTGACTTCACGGCTGGTCCGGATCTGGACGATCAGGGACTTGCCGGCCTGCATCAGGCTTGCCCGCTGGACCGGCCGCTGTCCGGCGCCATCCGCGATACCGGATGCGAACCCGCCCAAGGTCGAAACCGCCAGCAGGGCAACCGCAAGGGCGGCTCTCTGGACTGTCCGGTGCGGCGACCGGAGGACTCTTTCAATTCCGGCCTTCATCCTGCATCCAGTATAGGTACGAAGGGTGGGGGAATCCGGGCGGGGCAGCCCGGACGGCTCCACGGATGCCCGTTCAGCTCTGTTCCGGCACGGGCGGCAGTTTCAACTCCGCGAAAACCGCACGATGGTCGGATCCCCGGATCTTCTCAACGTCGTATTCGGAGAACCCGATCCCTTTCTCGGCCAGAACATGATCGATAGTCACTGGAGGAGGCCAGCGCAGGGTGGATGGCCATGTGGTTACCAATCCGTCGCCGACGACCTCGGCTGCGTCCCTGTACCCCGTGTCGATCAGCTCGCGCAGACGGCTGTGGTCAAGGGTGGCGTTGAAATCACCGGCCAGGACCAGCGGCAGCTGTGAGCTGAAAGCAGCCGGGAAAGCCTCAAAGTCCTTTTCCCAGCTGGTGGTACTGGCGGGCCTCATCGGCGCTGTCGGATGCACCGAGACCACCTCGATCGGGATTGAGTCCGGAACTTCCACCGCAGCCCGCGGCTGATGGCCGACGGTGAGTGGTGGAAGCCGATGCAAGGGCCAGCGTGACCAGATCGCCCCGCCTCCATCTCGCTCGGTGACATCGAGTACATGATGTGGATAGGCAGCCGAGAGTCCCGCCTGTTCCAACCCCAGGGCCTTGACAGCGGACACCTCCTGAAGGAAGACCAGGTCAACGTCACGGGCCTCGGCCAATGCAACGAGCTCGACGGAGTCGGCCTTCCCTTTGGCCAGATTGACGGTGAGTATCCGGATTGAGCGACCACCGGGAACCTGCTCGGGGTCCCCGATTTCCCGCGGAAGAACAGCCAGGGCGAGGGCGATCACGGCCAGCAGGAGGAAGCCGGCCGCGAGCCAGCGGCGACAGAGCACCACCAGCAGCAAGGCCAGCAGCGAGAGCAGCAGCCCGTAGGGCGTGTAGGCGATCAGCTGAACGAGCGGGAAGCCCCGTTCGAGGGCTCCGATACGGAGGATCGCCCAAACCATGAAGAACCCGGCCAGGGTCCAGCAAACGACAGAGACCCAAATCCGCCGTGGAGTTTGTCCGGTGCCTTTCAAGACCGGCATTATCCCGGCCCGCCATTCAGATCCCGGTTGCCCCGTCGGGTCCGGTTGCGCGCGTTCGCCGCCACATGGATCCACAAGACCACCGATTACCCACAAATGTTGTGGGTAATCGGTGGTTCTGGCGCCATCAGGGGCCGGGTTCGCTCTGACCGGCTGCCGGCCGAAGCGGGGGAGCTACTTGCCGTTGCGCTCGCGGTGGCTGCAGCCGGGCCAGCAGCAGGGCCGGCGCTGGCCTTCCTCAAGCTCCTCCCGGGTCCGCCGAATCCGCCGTTCCCGGGTTTGATTCTTCTTTGCGTCTTCGACCCAGCAGATGAATTCGTTGCGGGCGAGCGGAGTGATGTCAAGCCAGGCGTCAAGCGCGGCGGAACTCCCGACCAGCGCCCGGCGCAGATCGGTCGGCAGCTCGTGGACCACTCCTCCGGGGACTTCCTCGACCTTTCCTGTCACAGGACGGATCGTAATGCCTGGCCCTGGGCCGGAGTTGATGAGACGCCCGGGGTGCTGGCAATCCCTCGGCCTGGGCCGGAGTTGACGAGACACCCGTGACGCCGGCAATTTCCGCCCCGGACCCGGTCGGGACACTGGCAATCCCTGCCCGGGCGCGGGCGATCTCCGTGCGCAATGCCGCACCGGCCCGGCCGATCGGCAGTACAGTCGAAAGGAGAATGGGGAGGTCCCGAGGAATATTCCTGCCGGCCCTGGCGCTGATCGCATCGGTGCTGGCATTCATGGCGGCGGCATCTTCTGTTTCGGCTTCGGTCCGGTACGTCACCCAGTGGGGCACCCTTGGCGGTGGAAACGGCCAGTTCGGCGGGCCGGTTGCCCTCGCCACCTCCCCATCCGGAAAGGTCCTGGCGAGTGATCTCTTCACCCAGGGCCTGCTCCAGGTTGCCCGGGTCCAGCAATTCACAAACACCGGAACCTGGGAGGCAACCTTCGGTTCCTACGGCACGCTCCCCGGGCAATTCACATGGCCGGGTGCCGTCGCTGTGGCGCCGAACGGGGATTTCTATGTCGGCGACTACGCGCTGAACCGGATCCAGCGATTCAATTCAAACGGACTCCTGATCGGCGGGTGGGGGTCCCCCGGTTCCGGTGTCGGACAGTTCGCCTCGCCCTGGGGCATCGCGATCGACCTGCAGGGAAGGGTCTACGTGGTCGACTACGGCAACAGCCGGATCCAGAAGTTCGGACCGGCCGGGAACTTCCTCGACCAGTGGGGATCGTTCGGTTCCGGCAACGGCCAGTTCCTCGCGCCTTCGTTCATCGCCACCGGTCCGGATGGCAATGTCTATGTCGCCGACAGCGGCAACAGCCGGATCCAGAAGTTTTCCGCGGGTGGCCAGTACCTCGATCAGTGGGCCAGTCCCGGCCCCGGTGCCG
>JBGAOF010000130.1:0-6126 GCA_044221915.1 Solirubrobacterales bacterium | reverse complement strand
CTCGGCATGGTCGTCGCCGCAACCCTGGTTCAGATCCTTGGCACTCTGCTCTTGACCGCCGGATTTTCGGTGTTGTTCTGGTTCATGGTCAAGGCAATGGCCCGGATTCAGATGCCGGACCGTCCGGGCTCACGCTGAACTGTCCCTCCGAGGCCCGGCACCGGTCGCGATACGACTGCCGGTCAGCCATCGCTGGTCCGGTAGTCTCGCCTCACCATGGCTGATCAAACCTTCGATGTGATCGTGATCGGCGCCGGACCGGGCGGCTACGTGGCCGCTATCCGCGCGGCGCAGTTGGGCAAGTCCACCGCGGTGGTTGAGTTGGACAAGGCTGGCGGCCGCTGCCTCAACTACGCCTGCATTCCGGCCAAGACAATGCTTCATAGCGCCGAGGTCCTTGATGAGGCCAGGAACAGCGCTTCAATCGGAGTCAAGGTCCAAGGGGCCGAGATCGATTGGCAGACCCTGGGTGAGCGCCGGACCGAAGTGTCGGCCGGTCTCTCCGGTGGCGTCAAGGGACTTTTTGACAAGAACAAGATCACCTTCATCGAAGGCGAAGGGGGTCTCACGGAAGAGGGCGACGTCAAAGTCGGTGAAACCGTCTACTCCGCCGGCAAGGTCATCCTCGCCACCGGTTCGGTCGCACAGCCGATACCCGGGGTTGAGTTTTCCGACCGGGTCCTGGACACCTGGGGCGCCTGGTCGCTGCCCGAGCAGCCGGCGAAGATCGCGGTGGTCGGGGCCGGGGCCTCCGGCTCGGAGATCGCTTCCGCCTATATCCGTTACGGCACCGAGGTGATTCTGGTCGAGATGCTCGACCAGATCCTCCCGGCCGAGGACAAGGATGTCGTCCGGGTGGTCGAGCGCACCTTCAAGAAGCAGGGCATCGAAATATCGACCGGAACCCCGGTTGAGAACGTGGAGGCCGGCAAGGATTCGGTCAAGCTCACCTATGGGGGGAACTCCGCCGAGGTCGACTACCTGGTGATCGCCGGCGGCCGGCGGCCCGATGTCGATGCCCTCGGGCTCGATGCGGCAGGGGTGAAACTGGACGAGAACGGCCGGGTCGAGGTTGATTCCTTCCAGCAGACCTCGAACCCCAACGTCTATGCGATCGGCGATCTTTGCCGGGGTGCCGCCCTTGCCCACAAGGCGATGGAGGAGGGTGTGGTCGCGGCCGAACATGCAGCCGGGTCGGAAACCCATCCGGTGAACCTCGACCTGATCCCGGGGGCCACCTTCTGCCATCCCCAGGTCGCCAGCGTCGGCCTGACCGAAGCCCGGGCCAAGGAACAGGGCCACGACGTGAAGACCGGAAAGCTGAAACTCGGCGGGGTCGGAGCCGGGACGGTCTATGACGACCGCGACGGCATGGTCAAACTGGTCGTTGACAAGGAGTACGGAGAAATCATCGGCGCCCACATCGTCGGCAACCGGGCCTGCGACATGATCGCGGAACTGGTCGCGGTGATGGCGCTGGAAGGTGGCATCCAGGAACTCCAGCGGATCATGCATCCCCACCCGACCATCTCCGAGGCAGTCCTCGACGCCGCCCGCGCCGTGGACAAGTGGGCCACCCACGCCTGAGCCACATTTTCGGGCAATTGGAAACGCCGAGAGCGGCCTTTTCAGTCAATAAGTCTGAAAAAACCGCTCTCGGTGAATTCCCCGGGGTTTTCCGAATGGGGTCGGCCGGTCCGGGGGTTTTCCGGGTGGGGGCCGGGTGGTCCGGGGTCTTCCGGGTGGGCCGGGTGGTCCGGCCCCTAGTTTCCGGCCTTGACCCGGTAGATGGAGCCGGTCAGGTCACCGGCGTAGATGAACCCGCGGTGAGAAGCCACCGAAAGGACCGGGGCGACAAAGCCGGTCATGAACGGTTTTGCTCCCTTGCCATCGGTGCGGACGCTCATCACCTGGGGCCCGGCCTCCGCGGTTCCGTTGAACAGCCCGACGTACAGCTTCCCGCCGATCGACGTAATACCCATCGGGGACTGCTGGGTAAGGGAGCCCTTGGGACCGGGCTGCGCGGCAAGCTTGACCAGAGGTTCGGCTAGGCCATCACAGTGATCTTCACTGAGCCAGTTGCATTCCGGGAACCCGAAGTCGCTCCCCTGCCGGGCCCGGACAATCAGGTCTGGTGCGCCATTGTTTGCCGGCCGGTCCTGGCCGAGCACCGAGACGAAGGGGTCCTTGATGCCGGGGGCAAAGGTCAGCATCCAGGGCTGCCTCAGGCCGGTGGCCACCACCTTGACGTTGCGGCCACCTGGCCCCATCGATACGACCGAGTTCCCCCAGAGCGAAGGATCGGCTGTGTTGTCGTACTTCTGGTTCAGGGTGACTCCCGCGTAGAGCCGGCCGTCCGGACCGATCGCCAGGCCGCTGTAGCCGGTGAACTTGCGGGGTCCGGTGAAGATGGTCCGCTCGTTCAGGAACCGCTTGCCGTTGAAACGCGAGTAGGCGATCACCTTGCGACCGGAACTGATGTAGATCCGGCCGGAACTCGCGACCACACCGAAGACGGACTTTGGCGTACCGGGGATCTTTGCCGCCTTCTTGCTGCCCGGAGCGACAACGAACAATCCGCCCTTGAAGGGGCCTTCGGCGGCCCCGGAGATGAACGTGTTGCGCCCCGAGAAAGCAATCTGGGTGGGGATTCCGACGCCGCTGGCGAAACGCTTCACCTTGGCGCCACTGGCGGCCTTCGGCAAAGGTGGCGGCCCCGCCGCCTGGGCGGCAGCGGAAGCGCCGAAGCCGGTCAGCATGACAACGGCGAGAATTGCTGTACGAATCGATGTGATCATTTTTTTCCTTTCAGGTTGAGAGTTGGCGTCGCCCCCCAGGGAGAACGGGGCGACGCCAGTTGTGTTGGTGGTTGGAGGGGTTTTCGTGGCCAGCCTGCTGGCGAGTGTGGATTCAGAGGCCGGACTTCAGATTGCCTTGCCCGGCTTGCCAACCCTGAACCTCAGGATTGCCCTGCCAGAGTTGCCTGCCTGGTCGCGGAGCCTCGCCCGGGCGGTCAGCCTCAAGGCCCGGGGAGCCCGTTCGCCCGAGAGCAGTTGACGAAGTCGCTTGCGGGCTCTTGACGTTGGACGCAGACGGAGTTTCGCCACTCCCGGCCTGACCAGGGAGACGCGGCCGCTGAAGGTAATCGCAGGGCGGGCGACGACCGTCACCCGACCGGCGCAGGCCTCGTCGCAGCGCACGTTGAGGCGCAGCGCCCGGGAAACCGCCCTGAGGTTCTGTTTCGGGACAAATAGCTTGGCCTTCGGGGCAACCCGGTCGATCGGGTCGGGGTCGGGGTCCGGATTCGGATCCGGATCCGGGTCGGGGTCCGGGTCGGGGTCGGGGTCCGGGTCGGGCGTGTTGCCATCCTTCTTCACGGTCAGCGAACGGGTCAGTTCGGCACGATTGCCGGCCTGGTCAACTACCGACACCCGGAAGTGGTGCAGACCGGCGGTGAGACCCCGGGATGCGGAACCCTCACAGGCTGTCACCTCGCCGTTATCCCAGGCGCATTCCTGCCGGACCGGCAAAGCGTCGGAAACGGACCAGGCGTAGCTGACGTCACCCACCGCGACCACCGAGCCATCCACCGGACCGGCCGTGAAGGCAAGTGCCGGTGCCGTGCGGTCGACCACGAAGGAATGGCGGACTTCGGTTTCGTTGCCGACCTCATCTTCGGCCCGGACGAAGAACTCCCAGCTCCCTTCGGCGGGCACCGTCTCAGAGTAGGACTCGCCGGGCTCGCAGGGAACGGTCGCTTCGGTTTCGCCCTGTAGCTGGATCGCACACTCGGCCTCGTTGAAATCCTCCGACGCGGAGTTGAAAGCAAAGGAAGGACTCGCTGCATTAGTGGCCGTAACCGGTGATTCCAGGGTGACCTCCGGACCGGTGTGATCGATTCGGATCGGCCAGTTCGCGGTCACCGTCTGGTTGCCGGCCAGGTCGAACGCACGGGCGGCCAGGAAATGGTTGCCCTCATCGACCGCCCTGGTGTCGAGTTCGACATACCAGGGTGCTGCGGCTGAGGTGGCGATCAGGCTGCCGTCGATCAGGTACTCGACCCTGGCTACCTGATCGTTGTCGCTGGCCACCACATTTGCAGTAATGCTGTCGGCGGCGATCTCACCGGGTGAGACGCTGTTCAGATAAACGTTCGGTGCCTGGACGTCGACGAACCTGGCGGTGACCGTGTTGACATCATCCAGCGCATATCCCGCGTCGCAGCGGGTCGGCTGGGCCGAAACCGGAACGCAGCCACTCCAGTCAGCCAGACTCCAGCCGACGCCCGGAACGGCGATCAGGCGATTCACCGGGGGCATTTCGTTTTCCCGCCAGGACCTGGAGTCCGCGCAGTCGCTGCCGCAGTCGATACCGGTTCCGGTGATTTTTCCGGCACCGCTCACCTGGACCTCCAGGCCACCGGTCAGGATCGGGATTTCGGGTTCAGCCTGCGCTGAGGCGCCATTCAGGGCGAAAGCCAGCACGGCCGCCGCGAAGATCAGGATCTTTTTCACGTTCTTGCTCCTCGGATAATCGGGAATTGCTTTCGGATCGGGGCAAGCTTTCCCGGGGCGGGTTTCAGCCTTCTTGCGGAAACTTTGCGGTGGCGGCAAGGTTTCCCCTCGATCATCCGGTGATGTCAGGTAGAAAGCCGAAAAGACCGGCCTGCTGACCTCGCTAAGGTCTAGGCATGGCCCGCCTTCCTGACCGTCAGACCTGCGTCGATCTCCTTGGCCGGATGTGCCTGATCCGAAGGTTCGAGGAGGAAGCAGGAAGGCAGTATCAGCGGGCAAAGGCCGGTGGCTTCCTGCACCTGGCCATCGGCGAGGAGGCAACGATCGTCGGGACGACTTCGGTGATGCGGGAAGACGACTACCTGATCGGCACCTACCGGACCCACGGACATGCGCTCGCGAGAGGCACCGAGCCAAAGGCTGTCATGGCCGAGCTGTTCGGCAAGGAAACCGGCACCAGCGGTGGCCGGGGCGGGTCAATGCATATTTTCGATGCCGATCGGCGCTTCATGGGCGGCTACGGGATTGTCGGCGGCAACCTCCCCCTGGCCGCCGGGCTCGCATTCGCTTCCCGATATCGGGGAGAAGACGATGTGACCGTCTGCATGTTCGGGGACGGTGCCTCCAACACCGGCAACTTCGGCGAAACGATGAACCTGGCGGCGCTCTGGGAACTCCCGGTTGTGTTTCTGGTCGAAAACAACCTCTACGGGATGGGCACTGCGATCGAGCGGCATTCGGCGGTGACCGACCTTTCCCGGAAGGCGGAGGGCTACGGGATCGAAGGGGAGCGAATCGACGGGATGGATGTGCTTGAAGTCCGCGACCGGGTTTCCGCGCATATCGAAGAAGTCAGGAGCAAGGGCAAACCCAGCCTGGTCGAGGCGTTCACCTACCGCTACCGGGGACATTCGGCGGCGGACCCCGAGATCTATCGAGAAAAGTCCGAGGTCGAGGAGTGGCAGGAAAAGGACCCGATTGAGAGCTTCATCCGGGTCTGTCTGGCCGGGGAGGTGCTCGGTGAGCCGGAGGTGGAAGCGATCCGGGCCGAGGTCGACGAGACCGTCACGGCTGCCGTTGAATTCGCCGAGCAGTCGCCGGAACCGGCCTTGGAATCCCTTTACGAAGAGCTCTACGTGGTTTCGGAAACCATGGGCTGGTACGCGGTGGACGAACGTTCACCCGAACCGCATCGCGGCGAACTCGGTGAGGATGCCCCCGAGCTGGCGCGTGATCTGGCCCAGACCGTGGCTGAACGCGAAAGCGAGGCCGAACCCCAGTCGCGGCCCGGGGTGAGGGACTGACCATGAACGGTGGCGAGACCGGGCCGAAAACCGAACTGCGGATGCGGGAGGCCCTGCGGGACGCGATGGCCGAAGAGATGCGCCGGGACCCCGATGTCTTCCTGATGGGTGAGGACGTCGGCGTGTTCCAGGGCGCCTTCAAGGTGACCGAAGGCCTGCTCGACGAGTTCGGCGAACGACGGGTGCTCGACACGCCGATCTCCGAGAACACGATCGTCGGCCTCGGGGTCGGGGCGGCGATGGCCGGCCTGCGCCCGATCGTGGAATTGATGTACATGGACTTTTTTCTGGTCTGCGCCGACCAGATC
>JBGAOF010000012.1:0-19173 GCA_044221915.1 Solirubrobacterales bacterium | reverse complement strand
GTCAATTCCTCCATCAAACCCGCTCCAATGAGTAGTTCCGACGCTCCCTGTGGTCAGGGTACCGCTCCGGTCGGGCGAGTGAACCCTCGACCACAGAGGGTGGCGCAGGTTTGCCACTTCTCAGGAAAGGGCGCCGCAGCTCTTCCACCTCCCCGAAGCGGGGTGCCGCAGGTTTCCCCCCGATCTGGTGGGAAATCTGCGGCACCCTTGGGGATTGGGGTTGGTTGGGCACAGTTGCCCGGGGATCCGGAGGTGGAACTGGGTCGGGCAATCCGGGCCAGAGGTGGCTTCCACCACATGGGTCTTCCCGCCCGGCCACGGGCTGCATTGGCGTAGGCATCGATCAGGGCCGTCCTCTGCCTGGGCCTCGGCGCCACAGGCATCCGGCGAGCCCGGATCCACTTCAACCGCCCACAGCCCTGGTGGGCAGGACGTCTAGCGGGGTTGCCAGGCGTCCTTGTCGTCGGCCAGCTCCCTCACATGCTCCGGGAGGTTGCCGGAAACGAGATCGGCGAGAGTGGTGGATTCGAGGACTTCCCGCAGGCTGGCGCGAACCGCGATCCAGACATCCTGGAGGCCCTTGGCACTCCCGATGTAGGTGATCGACTCGGGCGGGGCCGACTGGACGTTGGCGATCGGCCCTTCCACCGCCCTGATCACCTCGGCGATCGAGACATCCGCGGCCGGCTTCGCCAGCCAGTAACCCCCCTTGGCGCCACGGCGGGCGCGGACGATCCCGGAATGCTTGAGGTCAAGCAGGATGTGCTCGAGGAACTGAAGCGGGATGTCCTGGGAATCGGCCAGGCGTTCACCCTTGACCGGTCCGTCCGGGGAAGCGGCGAGTTCCGCTGCCGCGCGAACGGCGTAGTCAGCTTTGGCTGAGACACGCATGGGCCTAGTAAATCAGCCTGTTCCGGTCGAGGCGCTCAGGGACCGGAGGCCCTGTCCGGATCCTCTGCTGCGGCCTCCAACTCGGCCGCGATCGCTTCCGGGGGCCGGAAACGCTGATACCAGCGCGGTGCCATGAGGATCAGGACGAAGCCCAGACCGGCGACCAGGGCGGCGATCGGCCAGACCAGCGGGTCGCCCTTCTGGACGGTGAAGAAGCCGGAGAGGATCAGCACCACACCGAGGGCGACGCGGATCGAGTCCTGGTTGATCCGGCCCATCAGGGCGGCCCCGACCACCACCCCGGGCACCGAGCCGAGGAGGATGTTCCCGACCAGCCCGAGGTCAACGTTTCCGTGGCCGAAATGGGCGATCCCCGCTGCCCAGAGAACAATCGCAGCGTGAAAGACATCGGTTCCGACAACATGTTTGGGAGTCAGCCGGAAGACCGCGATCAGCAGCACCGCGATCACGGTGCCGGAGCCGGCCGAGGTCACCCCGATGACGAAACCGGTGGTCACGCCGATCGTGACCGCCGCGACCTTGTGCCGAAGTTCGATCTTGAAGTCATCCCGCTCCGAGATGGTCCGGGCAAGGATCAGCGCCCGGGCCAGGGTGATGACGCCAACCATCAGCAGGGTGCCGCCGAGCACCGCATAGACCAGGGAATCGAGCTTTTCTTCCCCAAGCTGGCCCTGAAGCCAGGCGACCAGCTGAACCCCGAAGATGGCGGAAGGAACCGAGCCGACTGCCAGCCAGAAGACCAGCCCCATGTTGACCGTCTTCATCTTGAAATGGCGCCAGCCGCCGACCGTCTTGGTGATCGCCGCGTAGAGGATGTCGGTGCCGATGGCGGTAGTCGGCGAGACGCCAAAGAGCAGGATCAGCAAGGGGGTCATCAGGGCGCCACCACCCATCCCGGTCATGCCGACCAGGACCCCGATGCCGAAGCCGAAGAAGAGAATTGCGATTGAAAAATCCATGGGAAAAGTGGTGAATCCGGAGCCAGACAACCGGCGGGAATTACTCTTGACTCTCTTTACTTCTTTAGTAAGGAATTCAAGATTGTCGGAATACTAGCGTGGATGACTTCCGAATGCGGGCCCAGCCATCCCCCGGGTGCCGGCCAACGGTCCGCTGCTTACAATCCCGCTGATGACAGCGACAGTTTCTGCGCGGGAGCTCACCCACAGTTACGACTCGCTGGAAGTTCTCGAAGGGATCGGGTTCGAAGTCGCCGCGGGTGAGATCCTCGCCATCGCCGGACCGTCCGGCTGCGGAAAATCCACCCTGCTGGAGGTGACCGGCGGACTGAAAGAACCCGTCGGAGGGACGATCAGGGTCGCTGGACGGGAAGACCCGGCAGGCAGGCTGGCCGGCTGCGCCTGGATGCCACAGCGCGACTGTCTCCTGCCCTGGTATTCGGCGCTCGACAACGCCGGACTCGCGCTCCTCAACCAGGGAAAGCCCCGAAAGGAAGCCCGGCTGGCGGCGGCCGCCGCACTCGAGCACTTCGGGCTTGGCGGATTCGAGCATGTCCGGCCGGACGAGCTTTCCGGCGGGATGCGGCAGCGGGTCGCATTCATCCGGACGCTCCTGTCCGGCAAACCGGTCCTGTTGCTCGATGAACCACTCGCGGCGCTCGATGCGATCACGAGGGCCGAACTTCAGGAATGGCTCGGTCCGATACTGGCCGAAAACGGTGCCACGGTACTGCTGGTGACCCATGACGTGGAGGAAGCGATCTACCTGGCCGACCGGATCCTGATCCTTTCATCACGGCCCGGCCGGGTCACGGCCGAGATCGAGGGAGCCAGGGGGCAGGCCGGTTCCCGCAACGAGGTGGTCAGCTCGGCCGGATTCAATCAACGGCGGGAACATCTGCTTGACCTGCTCAGAACCGGTGGTCGCAACCCTTGAAAGCAAGGCTCTGGCTGCCCCCGCTTCTGCTGCTGGCCGGCCTGGTCGGACTGTGGCAGCTTGCCGCTTCCAGCGGGTTCATGGCCGACAGCCTCGGGCTCGAGCAGTTCCTCGTCCCTTCCCCGTCGGAGATCGCCGATGTTCTCTGGCGGGACCGGGAACTGATCATCGACCAGGCAGGCACCACCCTGGTCGAGATCCTGGCCGGCTTCGGGATCGCCCTGCTCAGCGGTACCACGGTGGCGATTCTGTTTCGGAGCTCCAATCTTGTCCGGCGGGCCGGCTATCCGTTGGTGGTCGCGTCCCAGACCATCCCGGTAATTGTCATCGCCCCGGTCCTGGTGGTCTGGTTTGGCTACGGGATCTGGCCCAAGCTGCTGATAATCGCCTTGATCTGCTTCTTCCCCGTCACCGTCAACACCCTTGACGGGTTGCGCCGGACCGACCCGGAGGCAGTCCGCATGATGAGATCCCTTGACGCCTCCCGGTTCGCCGTCTTCTGGCGGGTCGAAGTACCCACCGCTCTGCCCGGGCTGTTCACCGGAGCGCGAATCGCCGCCGCGGTCGCCGTGATCGGCGCGGTCTTTGGCGAATGGGCCGGATCTGACCGCGGTCTCGGGCATCTGATCCTCCAGGACAACGCCCAGCTGATGACCGCAAGGATGTTCGCTTCGGTCTTCGTGCTCTCGCTGATCGCGATTGGCCTCTACGCCCTGATCGGCCTGCTGGAACGGGCGGTCGTGCGTTGGCGGTAGGCTCCGCCCGAACCCGTTCACACACCCGGAGATCACTTGAGACGTTTCACGCTGCTCCCCATCGCATTGCTAGCTGTCGCGGCGCTGTCTGGCTGTGGCACCAAATCTGAAGATGTGACACCAGTGAAAGATCCGGTCTCGGTGGCGATGGACTGGTACCCGAACCCCGACCACGCGGGGTTCCTGGTTGCCCAGGACCAGGGCTTCTTCGAAGACGCCGGCCTGGATGTGTCGCTTGACTCACCGACCGATCCCTCCCTGCCAATCAAGCTGGTGGCCGCCGGCCGGGCCGATCTCGCACTTTCCTATGAGCCAGAAGTGCTGATGGCCCGGGAGCAGGGCCTGGATGTTGTCTCGGTCGCCGGGATCGTGAACCAGCCGCTGACTTCGATGATCTGGCTGAAGAAGTCGAAGATCAAGCGGGTCAGGGACCTCAAGGGCAAGACAGTCTCGACCGCCGGAATCTCCTATCAGGATGCCTACCTCAGGACAATCCTTGAACGGGCCGGACTCAACGAAGACGACGTCAAGAAGGTCGGGGTCGGGCAGGGGCTCTTGCCCTCGATCATCAGTGGCCGCGCCCAGGCAACTCTCGGGCCATTCTGGAATATCGAAGGCGTCGAACTGAAGATGGCCGGCCTGAAACCGACCATCAACCCGGTCGACCGGCTCGGCGTGCCCACCTACAGCGAGATGGTTCTGGTCGCCAAGGGCAGCCGCATTCAGGAAGATCCCGATCCGATCCGGCTGTTCATCACAGCCCTGGCGAGGGGTACCCGGCTCGCGGTCCAGCGGCCGAACCTGGCGATCGGGGCGGTGCTCGCAGCCAATGACGCTTTGAAACCGAAAGTGACCGCTGCCCAGACCAGGGTGACGCTGCCGTTGCTCAGCCAGAAAAACAGCGCCGGCTCCACCCCCGACGCGCCCTTCGGCCACCAAAGCACCGCCCGCTGGCAGTCATTCACCAACTGGATGGTCCAGCAAGGGGTTCTCGCCCATCCCTCCCGGGCGGTCGACGCCTTGACGAACGAGCTGCTTCCCTCGTCCAAGGTCGATCCCGACCAGGGCTGATCCGTCCCGGGAATCGGCCCGGGGATAGCCTCAGGCCGCCTGGCCCCGGGCCCGCTGGCGGATCCTTGCCCGGTTCCCCGGACCGTGAAGGGCGGCCCCATGTGCCATCAGGAGTAAATCCCCCGCCAGGCCACGCCAGGGTGCATAGGGGGCGTAGAACTCCCTGACCTCATCAACCTCGGCGAGGCGACCGAGGCCTCTCAGGTAGCCGACCAGTTTCACCTGGCCGAGATCACCGGCAAGCAGTGCATCCTCATCTCCACGGCCACGGAGGCCAAGGCAGGCGAGAGTCCACGGCCCGATTTCGGGAATGGCCAGGAGGCGCCGGTCCCCGGAAGAATCCTCGGGGTCCACTCTTCCGGAAGCGACCTCGCGAGCAACCTTGACCATCGCGATCGCCCGCCGGCCGGCCAGGCCGCAGGCTTCGAGTCCGGCCGGGGCAGCCGCCGCGATGGCCCCGGCTGAAGGAACGGTGGCAAGCAGCCGCCGGTGGCTGTAGCGTCGGCCAGACGCGACGCGGGCCGGGCCGGCCGCCGGGGAAATCTCCATCCCGGCCTCGAAGCGAACCCCGTACTTCCGGATCAGCTGGCGCTGGATCCGCGCGGCACGCCTGTATTCGATCAGTTGCTCGGTAATCGCCCAGAGCAGCGCCTCCCAGGCGGCTGCGCGACGAAGTGGCCGGCTGCCAAGCCTGCTCCTCAGCGCCGGCCCGAGCTGGGGGTCCTTGCCGAAAGCTTCCCGGAACTCGCGCAGGTCATCGTCCAGCCCGAGGCTGAAACGAAGCCGGTCTATCCCCGTCCGCAGGGAGTCTTCGCCGGCCGCTCTCAGCCGGTCGGCCCCCGGGCCTTCGAGCCGAAGCGGATCGACGGGCTCGGCCCCGAAGATGAACTCTCCCTCTCCCTGCCTTGCCCTGACCACCATCGGCCGATCGTCGACCACCAGCAGCCGCTCCAGCCACGGACCGTGGCGCCTGAGGACAAGGTCACCGCCAGCGTGACGCGGCAGACAGCGAGGCGAGACGGGCCGGACTGCGACCTCGGCCACCACGGCCCGGATTCAGCGTCCGAGGACGTGAACGTCAACCAGGAAAGACCTGCTGGCGACGACATTCGCCGGCCGGGCCCGCCTGCCGAGCCTGCGGGCCTTGCGCTTTGAGCCACCGCTCACCGCTCGCACCGCAGCTACGGTGGCAGCACCGGCGAGGGCTCCGCCGGCCACGGCAATCGCTGCCGTGGTCACTTCATTCCTGAGCGCCGGAAGGCCACTCCCGTTTTCGTATTCGCGGGGCAGCGCCCTGACCTCACCCCCAACCTGTGCGGTCAGCACATCTTCTTCCGAAATCAACTCTCCATCAACTTCCTCAGCCACATCGGCGACTCTACAGCCGTCATCGGAGGTCACCGCGGACAGGTCCCGCAAATTGCGGAATTGCCCCGGCCTGGGGGTCAGCCCTGCAGCTGTTTCTCGTAAACCCGGAACTTCTTGCTCACCTTGCCGCCCATGCCTTCCAGGGCACGATTCATTGGTTCGTTGGTCTCGAGGATCCAGCCGGCCTCGCCCTTCATCACGCCGTCGGGACGGCAGGTCTGGATGTGGCGCACGTAAAGGGCTGCGGCGACGCCGGTGTGCTGCCAGGCCTTCTTTACTCCCAGAGCCAGGATCCTGACCGAATCGACCTTCTTCCTATCCCTCAGGAACCGGTACCAGCCGAGTGGAAAAAGCCGACCCCCCATATTCGCCAGCACCTGGTTGACATCTGGCAGGGTGAGGGCGGCCCCCACCACCTCGCCGTCGGCGGTCTCGGCGATCATGAAACTCAAGGCCCTTTGCGAGCTTGCCCATCTCAAGGTGCCACATGAGCAGATCCATGGCCTTGGTGAAGCCGGCTCCGTCAACCAGTTCCTGAAAATACGGCTGATGGCAGTTTTCAAGAATCGAGGGGCGAACATCAAAACCGGAGATCTGGATTCCGATCTCGTCGTTGGTGGTGAAGTCCATCGGGCCGTAGACCTTTTCGCGGCCTTTGCCGGCCAGCCATTCACATCCCGCGTCGAGCAGGGCCGAAGCAACCTCCTGATCGTTCACGGTCTCGAAGAAGCCGAACTGTCCGACGTTCCCTCCCTGATGCCGATCCCAGTTCTCGTCGATCTGGGCACTGACCCTGCCGACCGGCTCACCTGCCCGCTCCGCTATCCAGAGCTCCACTTCGGCGTGGTCGAAGTACGGGTTCTTCTTCCGGTTGAGGAACTCCATGCGGTCCATGACCAACGGCGGCACCCACTCCGGGTGGTCCCGGTGGACCCGGAAGGGGACCAGCACGAACTTCTTCAGGTCCCGCCTGCTCTCAACCTTGCGAATCACCAGATCGGCCATGGCGGGCAAACTACACTTCCAGCATGACCGAGAGCACCCAAGCAACGATCGACCTTTTCGAGAAGGTCAAGAACCATGAGCGGCGCGAGCAGCTCGAAGCCGCAAACGAAGCGGACCTCAACCCGTATTTCCGGCTGCTGACCTCCCAGGCCGGTCCGATCGTCGAGATGGAGGGCCGGGAAACGATCATGCTCGGTTCCAACAACTATCTGGGGCTGACCGGCGACGAGAGGGTGAAGAATGCCGCCCGGGAAGCCCTGGACCGTTACGGCACCGGGGTCAGAAGAGGAACTGGCCGCCTGGATGCAGACCGGGGACGCGATCGTCTTCCCGACCGGATACCAGTCAAACGTCGGCTGCCTGCAGGCGATCCTCGGACCGGAGGACACCGTGATCTGCGACTCGGGCGACCATGCTTCGCTGCTTGATGGCTGCAAGCTTTCCGGGGCAAAGCTCCGGCCGTTCCGCCATAACCAGACCGACAAACTGGAGAAGATGCTCCAGCGGGCTGCCGGGGACGGAGGCGGCGTCCTCGTCGTGGTTGACGGCGTGTATTCGATGGAAGGGGACCTGCCGGACCTGCCGCGAGTCGTCGAACTCGCGAAACATTACGGTGCCCGGATCATGGTCGATGAGGCCCACGGCGTCGGCGTTCTCGGCGAGCGCGGGGCCGGGGCGACCGAGCTCTTCGGGCTCGAGGACGAGGTCGACCTGCGCATGGGGACCTTCTCCAAGAGCCTTGCTTCCTGCGGCGGATTCATCGCGGGCAGCCGGGAAGTGGTCGACTACATGCGGATCACATCCCGCTCTTTCATCTTCAGTGCATCGGGGGTGCCGGCGGCCGTCGGTGCTGCCCTGGAGGCAGTGAAGATCTGCCGTAACGAAGGGCCGCCGCTATTCAGGCGCCTGCTCGACAACGCCGGTTACCTGCGGCAGGGCCTCGAGGAGCTGGGCCTCAACGTGATTCAGCCCGGAACCCTCCCGGACGGCAGTGTCGCGACGACTCCGGTGGTCCCGGTGGTGGTCGGGGAGGATTGGACTGCCATCCTGCTCTGGAAGGCCCTGTACGACGCCGGTGTCTACGTCAACGTCGCCATCCACCCGGCAGTTCCCCCGGGCGGGGCGCTGCTGAGAACCAGCCTGATGGCAACCCACGAGAAGGAGCATCTCGACCGGGCCCTGGCGATCGTGGGCGAAGTCATCAAGGATTTCCCGACACTGACCGGGTAGCGTCCGGCCCCGGGCCGGGACGCTGCCGAAAGGTGGATTCGGGGCCTTGATCCCCGAATCCATCCCCCGCTTGACTACTGTCCGCGGGCAGCTTCGACCAGGCTCGCCTCAGGTTCAATCACTTCAACCGGCTGGAACTGGCTGGCTGCCTTGCTGATCGTGACCGGGGTCACGTCCGGGTCACCGGTCCCGGTGATCGTGAAGTCACCGGTGATTCCGTCCTTGACCTTGAAGCCGTAGAGACCGGCCGCCACCTTGGCCCGGTCACCACCCGCCGACCCGATCAGGTCGAGCAGCACCTGCGCGGCCTGGCCGGCGTATGGTGCGTAAAGCTCAACCGGCTGGCCACCCGTCTTTCCCTGCAGCTCGCTGACGAACTGCTTGCCCGGCCCCGGCAGCATCTCCGGAACCCGGCCCGGTACGGATGCGAGCATTCCGGCTGAGGCCTTGCCTGCCTCGTCAATCGTTGATTGCTGAGCGAAACCGTCGGGAGCCATCAGAGCGACCGCTCCGTCATTCGGCCCGAGAACCTTGACCTTGTCCTTGATCAGCTGGCCGCCGTTCTGCTCGGTCAGACCGGCCAGCAGGACGGCGTCGGGCCTGCTCTTCCTGACCCGGTTCATCAATGCCGTGTAGTCCTTCGCCTCGGGATCCCATTCGAGCTGCTCGGGCACCTTGACTCCGCCAGCCTGGGAGGAGTTGATGAAGGTCTGGGCCTGGCCGTAGGAGGTGTCATCGTTGGCCGCGAAAAGCACCGAAACGCGTTTGTACCCCTGCCTGGCGGCGTAGGTCACCAACGCAGCGCCCTGGGCCGCGTCGTTCGGGACCACCCGCGCGTAGTTGCGCTTGCCCGTGGGATAGAGCGCATCGGGGGCACCGTCGGTGCAGGTGTCGGCAGACTCGGTCAGGCAGATCGCCGTATTGCCCGGCGAGACCATCGGCACGGCGCCGCCGGAAGCCTGGTTGAGAATCGGGATCATCACCTGGGCGCAGCCGGAGTTGTAAGTCCCGACCACGCCGACCAGATTCGCCGTCTTCCCGTAGGCCGTGGCGTTGTCCTTGCAGGTCTGCTCGTCCCAGAGTCCGGTATCAGCGAGCGAATCGTCACAGGCCTGGAACCCGACGGTGGTGTCCCCCGCCTTCCAGCCAGATCCTTCGAGTACCTGGGTGATGGCATCGTTCATCTGCCGGGACCGGGCTTCGGAGTCACCCTGGAGCGGCAGGTCCGAGACGATCAGGACATCGGGCGAGCCACTTCCTCCGTAGGCGACCTCACCACAGGTATCGGCATCGACCCCGGCGACGGTCTCCGAATCATCGGAGCTGCCTCCACCGCAGGCGACCACGAACATCGCCAGCAGCACAACCACGCCAGAACCGAGCAGCAACTTCCTGTCTTTCAAGATTCTCTCCTCTTTCGCGTTTGCGAATCAGACGGGGACCCGATCACCGCGCATGACGAACACCGCTGCGTCGGCCTGTCCGGACCCTAACACCCCCGCAGCGGCGAAAACCGGAAATCCGGCTGAAAAGAAAAAACCTGCTCGTAGCGGAAGTTCGGCCGCCCCGGCGTTGCCCGACTTTCGCGAAGGCACTATGTTGCCTTTATCGCCTGAGTCGGACGGACGCTCGCACTCAGGCGGGGAGAGGAAGCTCCGGGCGATGGACCCCGGGACCCCTGCCCCATGCCATTCCCGCCAAACGAACCATCCCCGGAAGGGAGGACCGCCTGTGGAAGTTGCCGCCACCGCCGATTCAAATTCGATTGCCAGGAACCCGATGCCACAGCATCTCCAGGCCCTGGAGCGCGCCAACCGGGTTCGCCTCGCCCGGGCCGCCCTGAAACGGTCGATCGCCAGCGGCGAAGTACCGGTAGCCGAGGTGATCGAGAAATGCCCCTGGCAGACCGAGACGATGACCCTTTCCGAATTGCTCAGGGCCCAGTCACGCTGGGGCCGGACCCGAACCAGGAAGCTCCTCGCCTCGGCTGGCCTGAACGAGAACAAGCGGCTCGAAACTTTGACCGAGCGCCAGCGGGCGCTCCTGGTCAGCCAGCTCCGGCCTCACTGAGCGGAGCGAGGGATCAAGGCCGGGGCGGGCTCAGCGCAACTTGTAGCTGAGCCCGCCCGAAGCCTTCTCGAAGGCCCGTCTCAGCCACCAGAACGAGGGGACCGCGAGCAGCGCGCCGATCAGCAGGCAGACCCACAGGACGAGGTGACCGATGTAAAAGGTGAGCGCGACCGCGACGACGAAGACGAAGCCGGCCAGCAGCGTCGTATGTGACCGGAAGCCGGACAAATGCTCCCGGATCGAGAGCTCAAGCCCGCCGAGCGCGGCAAGTCCGACACCGATCGCAAGCTGTGCCGGGTTGCTGCCGATCGCACCGACCACGATCAGGACGAGGCCGGCCAGCACGGAAAGCGGTCCCAGCGGAAAGTTGCCCCAGGGGGCCGGTGGCCGGTCATCCACCGTTGCTTCCATCCGGTCGATCGCCGCCGCCAGCCTCGACTTCTGCTTCGCCCCGGCGGTCGTGCCGGTATCAGCCGGAGCCGGTGGTGCCGGTGCCGTCCTCCCTGCCCGGCGCCGCTTCGCGTTGCGTTTCTTTCGGCTCGCCATCGATCAGGGAGCGTACCTGTGCCACCAGTTCCTTCGTGGTTGTGTCACCGATCCGGGTGGACTCGAGGATCCCGCCCGGCCGGAAGAAAAGGAAGGTCGGGCAACCCCCGACCCGGTAGGCATTCGACACGGCGCCATCCCGGTCGTAGCCGACGGGAACCTGCCATCCGTGTTCAGCGATCAGGTCCCGGACCCGGTCGCGGTCATCCCTGACGTTGATCGAGACGAATCCGGCCCGGTCGCGGTAGCGGGATGCGGCACGCTCGAAGTTGTCCTGCTGGTCAATACAGCTGGAGGCCCCCCGGGTGAACCAGAACGACATGACAAGAGGCTGGCCGAAATAGTCGCAGATTCTCAGCACACCCTCGCCCTCCACCTCACAGGCCGTTTCGGGGTCGACATTGGCGTCACCGTCGAGGTCCGAGGTAGCCAAAGGGACGGCGAACGGCGCGGCCCGGTCGCCGACACCAACTTCGCCGATCCCGACGGTGCCGGAATCGGAAGTCCTCAACATGTTGAACAGCGCGATCAGAATCACGACCAGAAAGCCGGCTCCGACCAGGCTCACGTAGCTGAACGGCTTTTTTCGCGGTCCGCTCATTCGCGCTCCAGCCAGACCAGCATCGCCGGGAGCACCACGACGACACCGGCCAGGGCAACCGCGAGGTCAACCACGGCGATCAGCCCGAAATCGCGCAGCAGCGCGATGTCACTGGTGCCCAGCGCCGCGAAGCCGGCAATCGCGGTCAGGCCGGAGGTGGCGACGGCAAGGCCGGTCCTGCCGTAGGTTCGCCGCAACGCCCCGCCCAGCGTCTCGCCACGCTCCCGCTCCTGGAAGTAACGCCCCGAGATGATCACGCCGAACTCGGTGGCGATGGCGATCACCAGCACGGCCAGCACCGCCGATAGCGGATTCAGGGACAGATGAAGGGCAGCCACCACCAGCGCCGACCAGCCGCCGGCCACCACGATCGGCACCAGCGCAACAAGAACCCGAACAAGTGAGCGGTAGACGAGTGCAAGCACGGCGGCCACCGCCAGAATGCCGACCAGGACCAGGAGGAAACGGGACCGGGCCAGATCCGCCGACGAGGCGGCGACAATCACCGGGAGGCCCGTCACCTCCGCCTTCACTCCCGGAGGCGGCCCGGCTCCCTGCCTGGAATCACGGATGATCCGTTCCATCCGGTCGATCACCTCCTGTTGGCGATCGACCGACCCCGAGCGCAACGCGAAAGCGACCTTTGCCACATCCGGATCGGCTGCACCGGCCAGCCCCCCGGCCACCATTGCGCGACGGTCGCTGGCCGGCAGGTTCACAAGCGCGGCCCGGACGTCAGCCGCGGTGAGCCCCGGGGCGGAGGTGTCGATGAAATCCGGGATCGCCGGCCCCGGGCAAAGTTCCGCCCCGGCGCAGTCCGGATTCGCGCCGCCGTACCCGGATTCCTCCAGGATTGCGTTCCGGACCTCGTCGGTCCACGCGACCACCTCGGGGTCGGTGACATCCGGGGCCCGGACGATCAGGTCGATCTCTCCCGCCGCGCCGGTGGTCGCTTCGACCTCCAGCAGATCCCGGACCACCGGAGCGCGAGAGGGGAGCATCTGACCGATCTCGGTTCTTGTTTCGGCCTGGGTACTCACGGCCCAGCCAACCAGCCCAAGGAGGACAGCCAGCCCGACCACGCGCCTGGGGGCGGTGATCGCCACCGCGATCATCGCCTTGGCCGGACCCTTGGCTTTGCCTGTGATCCGGTTGCTGCGCGCAGCCGGCCTGCGCTCTCCGCGCAGGGCCAGCAGCGGGAATGCGGCCATGAACGTGAACAGAAAACAGACCAGCACACCACCGCCGAGCAACAGCCCGAACTGGGCGACGAGAGGCAGGTTCGCCAGGCCCAGGACCGCAAAACCGGCCGCGGTGGCAACACAGGCGGTGGCGATCATCGGCACCCCGAGCCGGGCGGCCTCACCGGCGGCCGCCGGGCCGGGCAAACACCCGGTCTCGTCAAACCGCGCCTGAACCTGCACCGCATAGTCAACGGTGAGACCAATCAGGATCGGGGCCGCGCCGAGCGCCGCCAGTGAAACCCCGCCGCCGGAAAGCCGCAGGAGACCGGCCGCTACCGCCACCCCGCCCAAGGCCAGCCCCAACGGCAGCAAGCGCCAGATCGAGCCGAATACGAGGAGCAGGGCGAGCGCCATCAGCAAAATTGCGACCCCGGCCAGAATCAGGACTCGCTGCGGGAGCTCCCGGTCGAGGCCGTCAAAGACAACCGGCGAGCCGGAAACCACAAGTTCGACACCGCGCAACTGAACCGACGGATCCGCCGCGGCCCTGCGGATCAAGGCGATCGCCTGCGAGCGCTGCTGATCATCGAGACCGGCCCGAAGCCTGATCACAATCTGGGCGGCATCCGGAGCCGGGAACAGATAGTTGAGTTTCGCTTTCGGGCCGGCCGCGACACCACCCGGGCCGAAGACGACCTGACGCACGAACCTGGGGTCTTCCAGGCTGGGCGGCCTGGTAAGTCCGTAGCGGGAGACGATCCCGAGCGCGAAGTTCAGCAGGCGGGTGCGCTCGGCCCGTCCGGCCGGCGTATCGGGCAGGGATTCCAGCCGCTTGAGCTGCTGCTGGTAGACGGCGGTGATTCCGGCCACCGCCCGGCCGAGGAAGGTCGCAGGCCCGGCCATCACGCGGGCGGGCTTGAGCTCACTGAGCTGGCGGCAGATCCGGAAGAGCCTCCCCCGGCCCTCGCGGATCCTGCCATCGAGACAAGTCTCGAGCGTGGCCAGTCGGTTCAGGTTGCCGGCGTTGAGGGTCCGCTCAAGCGGCCCCTTGGCCATGATCACTACCGGATCAGAACCGAAATCCCGGTCGGCCTGCCGGGTCTCGCGCCAGGCGGTCGAACCCTCATCAAAAAAGACGTCGCTGAGGCGCTGGGTGCCCATGCCGGCCCCGGCCCAAAGCGAGAGGGCAGCCAGCAGCACGGCGATTGCGACGACCGGCCAGGGCCGACGGGCGGTGGCTTCGGCGATCGCGCCGAAAGCCCTGGACATCAATCCATCGCGAGCGGACCGACCACGTCGGCCTGCAGGAACTGGTGGACGAACTCGTTGTCGGAGTCAAAGAGCTCATCCTTGGGGCCACTTTCGACGATCCGGCCCTTCCAGAGCACAGCGATGAAATCGGCGATCCGGCGGGCGGTGCCGAGGTCGTGGCTGATCACCATGTAGCAGCCGCCGCTTTCGGCGTGTACTTCCTTGATCAGTTCGCAAAGCAGCGCGGTACGGACCGGGTCGAGGCCCGAATCCGGCTCGTCGAACATGACTATTTCCGGGTCGAGCACGAGAGCCCGGGCGAATCCGGCGCGTTTGCGCATACCGCCGGAGAGCTCGTTCGGCATCTTGAAATGGGCTTCACCGAGACCGACTTCCCGCAGACGGCGGGTGCAGATGGACTCGATTTCGTCTTCACCCTTGTCGGTGTGCTGACGCAGCGGGAACGCCACGTTGTCGAAAATGTTCATCGAGCCGAAAAGTGCGCCGTCCTGGAAGAGCAGGCCGAACTTCTTGCGCATCTCGAAAAGATCGTCGTCGCTCAGGTCGGGGACCGAGTCGCCCTTGACTATCACGTCGCCGTGATCGGGGTAGAGCAACCCGACAATGTGCTTGATCAGCACGCTCTTGCCGGTGCCGGAAGGGCCGAGCACCATCGAGATCTGGTCATCCGGCAGGCCAAGGTTGAGGCCGTTGAGGATGCGGGTGCGACCGAACTGCTTGACCACATCGACGATTTCGATCGCATTGTCGGTTGTCTTCAGTTTGGGGCCGGTATGCCACTTGTAGGGGTCATTGTCACCCGGTCCCACACCGGGGATCACAAAGTCCTTTCCGAGCACGGCACCGTCACTGGCAACAAAACCCTTGTTCGGCTCCGGTTCAGCGGTGACCACTGCATCGGTTGAAGCCGATTCAGCCGCCTCGAGGTCGGCCTGCTCGTCGGCGATCGCGTCGTCGGCGGCGGCCGCCTCATCGGCGGCCTCGGCCTCCGCCGCGATCTCCGGCTCGCCTCATCCGGGCTCTCCGCTCCAGGGGTCTCTTCGGTTTCGCTCAATCTCTCACCCTCCAATCGGTGCTCTCGGGTTCGCGCCCCAGAAAACCAGAGTTCCCAACATACCGATGATATGCACGAGCACGATGTTCAAGACCATCGACTTGGCCGTTGCAGTACCCACACCGACCGGGCCGCCCGAGGCGGTGTAGCCGTAGTAGCAGCCAACCAGAACGATCGCGGTTGACATCGTCATTGCCTTGATCAGACTGAACAGGACATCCGGAGGGTTCTGGAACATCCAGAAAATCAACTTGTACCCACCCGATGAAACGTCGCCGATCTGCTCGACCACCGCGATGTAGGAAGCGAAATATCCGACGCCGATCGCCGCCGTGTACATGAACGGGAGGGTGATCCAGGCACCGAGCAGTCGGGTCGCGGCAAGGAAGGTCACCGGCGGCACACCCATCACTTCAAGGGCGTCGATTTCATCCGAGATCCGCATCGCACCCAGTTCCGCCACGATGCCGGTGCCGACCTTGGCCGACATCATGTAGCCAAAGGCGTAGGGAATTACCTCACGCAGATCGCACCAGGCGGCGAAGACACCGGCGTAGGCAGGGGCGCCGACCGACCGGTTGAAATAGGCACCTTCGATCCCGCATTGGAGGCCGAGGACGAAAACCAGACCCCAGATAACCGTGGTCGAACCGAGGATCAGGATCCCCGCCTGGTTCAGCACCTCGCCGAAGTACTTGAACACCCGCCCGCTGAAAACCAGCCCCATGACCGCCCCGCAGAAGCGGGCGATCTCGCCGATCGACTCCAGCCATGCACGAGGGACCTGTAGCCAGCCGGTCGCCATCACTTGATCGTCTGGATGTCGGGGTTGGTCGCCAGCATCGTCTGGGTGAACAGGTAATTGAAGATGAATACCCCGAGCAGGGCGGTGACGACGGCCTCGTTCACGGCCCGCCCGACACCGGCGGCACCACCGGTGGCAGTCATGCCCTTGTAACAGCAGACGATCGCGATTATTGCCCCGAACAGGGTGCATTTGATGATCGAGGCGGCAAGCTCGGTCGTTGACGCGTTGGAGAACAGGGAGGCGAAAAACCCGCCGAGCGGCTGTGAATAAAGCAGCTCCGCCCCGATACCGCCGGCGATGCCGAAAAGCAGGGCGTAGATGTCAAGCATGCCGGTGATCAGCATCAGGGCGAGGAAGCGCGGGACCACCAGATTCTTGATCGGGTCCACCCCGAGCACCTGGAGGGCGTCGAGTTCCTCGCGGATCTTGCGCGCGCCCAGGTCGGCGGTGATCGCGGTGCCGGCGACACCGGCGACGACTACGGCGGTCACGAAGGGGGCAAATTCACGGATCGAAGCGAGCACGAAAAACCCGCCCAGGCGATCGAGTGCGCCGAACAGGGTGAGGAAGTTCGCCGCCTGGAGTCCGGGTGCCCCGAAGCCGAAGGCGACGGTCGAGATAAGCATCGGGAACCAGCAGAGCTGGAGGGCGAACAGGAACTGGCCGATGAACTCGTTTCCGTAAGGGTACGGTGGCTTGACCGCGGACACGATCGTGCGGCCGGTCAGGATCATCATTTCACCGGTTTCGGTGAAAAATTCCTTCGCCGGCGCGATCGCCTTTGTTGCGGTGTCTTTGACCATCTCTCCCGGGCGGCAACCAGCTGAACTGAGCGAACCCCGCCGTGGCGGGCAGTCTAAGGGATACCCCGGCGCATGTGAACGCGGCCACCACGCGTGGTATCTTGCGCCCGAAGTGAGGGGGACCAGCCTGAGAGCCATGCCGAGAACCATCCTCACCCTCGGATCACTTCTGGGCCTGGCCTTCGCCGCCCTCTATTCCGTGGGATGCGGTGGCGATGACAGCGGACAATTCTCGAATGAGGCGACCGGGGAATTCCCGGTCCGGGTGATTGGCGCTTCCCTCAAACCGGTTCAGACGGTCGCGAAAAAATACGATCTGAAAATCGCCGTACGCAACACCGGCGAGGAAACGATCCCCGCGATCAACACCGTGATTGACCTTCCCGGGATGGGCTCGACCCTGGCCTTCGCTTACGGTGACAAACAGGCAGGCCTGGCAATGAACCAGCGGCCGGTCTGGGTCCTCGAAGAGGGCTGGCCGAAACTGGCCGGCACCACCGGCCGCGGCGGCACCACCACCGCCGACCGGCTCACCTTCGACTTTGGCAAGCTCCGGCCGGGGGCGGTCGCCGACATGGTCTGGCGACTGGTCGCGGTCCGGCCCGGGAACTACCGGCTCCGCTACCGCATCTCGGCCGGACTCGGCCCGGATACCACCGCGGTCGACGCCGGCGGCCGGACACCGACCGGCCTGCTGCCGGCGCGGATCAGCGCTCTTGCCCGTCTGACCGAGGTCAACGAGAAGGGCCAGGTCGTGCCGGTGAGCCCGACGGAACAAGCCCGGGTCAAAGCCCAGCAGGAGTCGGCCGAACCGGGCCTGGTCCCATAGCCCGGATTACGCAACTTGAGCCCGCCGCCGGGTTTTCGAAGGTCATGTCGAGAACCCGCCGTCTGCTGGCCGTGACGATCGCGATCCTCGCTGCTTTCGCCTGCGGGGCGAGTTCCCTGGCCTGCGCCAGCGAGGACGGATCGGCGCCTCCGGACCGGGCTACCCGGATCACGGGTGGCAGCGGGAATGCGAGCGCCAGCGCCTCGCTTCGCGCCGTACAGATCGCACGGTTTGACAGTCCGGTCGAGATCAGGTCAGCGCCCGGTTATCCGCACCTGATGTTCGTGGTCGAGCAGCAGGGACGGATCATGGTCCTTCGGCGGGGCCGGAAACTCACCCGCCCGTTTCTCGACATTTCGGGGCGGGTCCAGGACGACGGTGGTGAACAAGGCCTGCTTTCGATGGCCTTCCCGCCCAACTACCGGAAAAGCGGGCGGTTCTACGTCTACTACAACGACAACGCAGGGAACATCCGGGTGGCCGAGTACCGGCGCGCCCGTCCGGTCCGGGCCCGGCCCGGCTCCGCTCGCCTGGTGATCCGGATCCGTCATCCGTTCAACAGCAACCACAACGGCGGCCGTCTGGGCTTTCTCGGCCGCAATCTTTACTTCGGTACCGGTGACGGCGGTGGTGGTGGCGACGAAGCGGGTAACGCGCAGAACCGGAATTCCCTGTTGGGCAAACTGATCCGGATCAATCCCTTGCCGAAGGGCGGTCGCTCCTATTCCGTGCCACCCCGGAACCCCTTCGTGAGACGCCCGGGCCGGGACGAGATATTCGCCTACGGCCTCAGGAACCCGTTTCGCTGGTCGTTTGACACAAGCAGCTCCAGGCGCAAGGTCCGCATCGCGATCGGTGACGTCGGCCAGGATGCCTATGAGGAAGTCAACTATCTCAATCTCAGCCGTGCCCGCGGGGGCAACTTCGGCTGGAACCGCTGGGAAGGTTTCACCCCGTATGACGGTGGCGGTCCCGGCACCATCAAGCCATCCCTGGTCCTCCCCCACCCGCCGAACTGTTCGGTGATCGGGGGCCTCGTGGTCCGTGACCGGAGGCTTCCTTCCCTGCGGGGCCGGTACATCTTCACCGACTTCTGTGATGGCAGGATTCTCTCTTTCAAGCCGCATCTCGGCCGCGCGGCCGGGCGGCCGACCGGCCTGCGTATCTCCGGCGTCACCTCCTTCGGTGAAAGTGCCGACGGGACCCTCTACGTCAGCTCCCTCTACGGCAGCATCTACCGAATCCGGCAGTGAGCCGGCGGCGCTGACCGGCGCCCCGGGAATGGCCGGTAAACTGCGCCGCGAGCCGCAGGGCGGATCGCCCCCGGCGAGACGAAACTTCAGAGATCGGAGCAGCAGGTGGAACCGACGGCAGCAACCGAGTCAATTTCCGTAATGAATCCGGCTACCGGCGAACAGGCTGGTTCCGTGGCGGTCGATTCGGCCGGCGACGTTGCTGCGGCGGTGGCCCGGATCCGCAGCAATCAGGCCGATTGGGAGGCACTGGGCTTCAAAGGCCGACGGCGCTGGCTGAATGCGCTTCGTGACTGGCTTCTCGACCACTCCGATCAGGTCGCCGACACCCTGAAAGCGGAGACCGGCAAGGTTCGGGCCGAGGCGACGATCGAGACTCCCTACCTGGCCGATCTGATCAACTTCTATGGCGCGAAGGCCGGCAAGTTCCTTGGTGAGCAGAGGGTCCGGCCGAATTCCATTCTGGATGCCAGCCGCAAGCTCCGGCTCCAGTACCGACCCCATCCGGTCGTCGGC
>JBGAOF010000129.1:0-6176 GCA_044221915.1 Solirubrobacterales bacterium | reverse complement strand
CCGGGCGTCCGGATCGAGAGTGAGGGCCCGGATCTTCGAGCGGGGGGTAGGTGAAACCCTCTCGTCCGGTACCGGGGCTTCGGGGGCCGCGGTTGCCGCCTTCCTTGCCGGAGCGCCCAGCCCGATCACGGTTGAACTCGACGGTGGCGAGTTGCTGGTCGAGGTTTCCCCGGACCTGGATGTGACCTTGACCGGCTGGGCCGAGCCGATAGCCGCCGGTGAGCTGGCACCTGAGATGATTGCCTCGCTTGCCGGCCTCGGCTGAAGCTGACCGAACACCCCCACCCAGAAGGAGATCCCGTGGCGCTGACCGATCCATCAAGGCGACTTCAGGCGATGCCGCCTTACATGTTCGCCGAGCTCGAGAAGAAGATCGCGGAGAAACGGGCGGCGGGAATCGATGTGATCAGCCTCGGGATCGGGGATCCCGACCATCCGACCTATCCGCATGTGGTCAAGGCGATGCAGGAAGCGGTGGCAAACCGCGAGAACCAGAATTACCCGAGCAACCGCGGACGGGAAGAGTTCAGGCGGGCATTTTCCGATTTCTATCGGGACCGTTTCGGGGTCAGTATCGACCCGGAGGAGGAAGTCATCCCCGCGATCGGCGCCAAGGAATGCATCTACAACCTCTGTTTCGCCTTTCTCGATCCAGGCGATGTCGCCCTCGCATCGGACCCCGGATACCCGGTCTATACGGGCGGTCCGATCCTGGCTGGAGCCGAAGCGGTGCTGCTCCCCCTGAAGGAGGAGCTCGGGTTCGCACCGGACCTCGATGCGATTGACAGTCGCACCCGCGAGCGGGCCAGGCTGCTTTTCCTGAACTATCCGAACAATCCCTCCGGGGCGATCGTGCCCGACGGATTCTTCGAACGCGTCGTTCAGTTCGCCAGGGAAAACGAAATCCTGGTCGTCCACGACAATGCGTACTCTGAGACGACCTACGACGGTTATGTCGCGCCGAGCTTTCTCGCGACTCCCGGGGCAAAGGAAGTCGGGGTCGAGGTCTTCTCGCTTTCCAAGGGTTACAACATGACCGGCTGGCGGGTCGGGGCGATCCTCGGCAATGCGGAAGCGATCCAGACTTACTGGCGGTTGAAGACCAACGTCGACTCCGGCCTTTTCGAGGCCGTTCAGCTGGCCGCAGTGGCGGCGCTCGACGGCCCGACCGGACCGCTTGAAGAGATGAATGCGATCTACGCCAGGAGGCGCGACCTGGTGGTAGACACCCTGCGGGCGATCGGGGTCGAAGTTGACAGCCCCAAGGGCACCATCTATGTCTGGGCGCCGGTGCCGGCGGGGTATTCATCCACCAGCTTTTGCGAGAAGGTGCTCGAAGAGGCGGCTGTGGTCATCTCGCCGGGTTCAATGTACGGGCGAAGCGGCGAAGGATATTTCCGTATTTCCCTGACCACGCCGGATGAACGACTGGTCGAGGCCCTGGAGCGGATGCGGGAGCATCTCTAGCGGGTAGCCGCCGTCTGGCCTTCCGGGGCGAGGCGACCCTCGGCGGCCAGGGTTTCACTCAGCCCCGAGCGAAGGTCCCGGGGCCGCCACCCGAGCTCGCTGCGGGCCTTGGCGGCATCGGCCCAGAAGGTGACGCCATCGGCCGAGCTGATCAGTTCCGCCAGGTTCGGGGGCTGGTCCATCATCTTTCCGACCAGGGGGCCGAAGGGCCGTAGGGCCTTGAGCAGAATGGTCGGCATGTTGCGGGCAGGAACCTTGCGTCCGGCCAGTTCCCCGGCCAGCTCAAGGACGCCTCGCATCGTGTAGTTGCCTTCGTTCAATATGTAGCTTTCGCCGGGTCGGCCCTTGTCGAGGGCCAGGGCGAGGCCGGCCGCGATGTCCTCCACATAGGTGAGTCCGGTGCCGAACCCGGGGAAGGGAACCATCGGCATCTTGCCGTCGAGAAACCGGTTCAGGGTTGAACCGAGCTCGGAATGGTCATCCGGTCCGTAGACGCCGGCCGGCTGTGCGATAACGCAGGGGAGCTGCCGCGTCTTGATCAGGTTCAGGGCGATCTGGTGGGCTTCAAACTTGGATTTCTCGTAGGCCGAGGTGAAATCGAGGACCCCGGAACCGTCGAGGCCAGGGCGCCGGTAGTCCTCGCTTGCGGCCTCGCCGCGGGTATTGCCGAAGACGGCGCAGGTCGAGACGTAAAGGACCCGCGGTATCTCGGCTTCGAGAACTGCCTCAAGGACATTGGCCGTACCCTCCACATTCGCCTTGTGCAGGACCGGCACCCGGGCGGCGGGAATCCCCACCTCATACAGCGCCGCGTTGTGAAGCACGGCGTCGTGATCTGCCATCTGGCCGGACAATCGCGACCGGTCGGAGAGGTCACCATCTGTGAGCAGGCAGCCCATGCTTTCCAGTCCGGTTGCCTTCGACCGGTCACGGACCAGACAGGTCAGCCGATGCCCTTGCTCAACGAGATGCCGAGCGGTGGCGCCCCCAATGAATCCGGTCGCGCCGGTCATGAAGATCTTCATGACCGTCAGCGTAGCGTGACCGGTACGGGGTCCGTTTCAGGTCCTCCCTGCGGTTGTTCCTGTGGTCAGTGGTTCTAGGATGGGCCAGATGGGGCAGCCGGTTGAGACATCCAGCAGCAGACGCGCCAAGCAGCGGGCCTTGATGATCGCCGTGGACACCACCGGTGAGACGACGCTGAGCGAGCTTGGGGAGCTGCTTCGAACGGCCGGGGTCGCCACGGTCGGTGAAGTGATCCAGCGTCGCAGCGAACCGGACCCCGACCGGTATCTGGGGCAAGGAAAACTGCTCGAGGTCAAGGAAGAGATCAAGCGCTGCGGGGCGAACCTGGTGGCCTGCGACGATGAACTCGCACCCCGTCAGGAACGCAACCTCGAGGCTGCCCTTGAAGTTCCGGTGATTGATCGCACCGCCACGATTCTCGACATTTTTGCCGACCACGCCCATTCGGCAGAGGGAAAACTCCAGGTCGAGCTGGCCCAGCTCGAGTACAACCTTGCCCGCATGCGCGGCCTCTGGACCCATCTGGAGCGTCTCGGTGCGGGAATCGGGACCAGGGGACCGGGTGAATCCCAGATCGAGACGGACCGTCGGCTCGCGCGTGATCGCATCGCCACCCTGCGCAGGAGGCTGCGTCACGTTGAACAGAACCGGGGGGTGATGCGGAGCCGCCGCCAGGAGTCCTCCTTGCCACAGGTTGCGCTCGCCGGATACACCAACGCCGGCAAGTCAACCCTCCTCAACACGTTGACCGGCGCCGACGTGAGTGTAGGTGACCGCCTCTTTCACACGCTTGACCCGACTACCCGCGCATTCGAGTTCAAAGGAAGGCGTTATCTGGTCACGGATACGGTCGGCTTCATCGAGAAGCTGCCCCATCAGCTGGTCGAGGCCTTCAAGGCGACCCTGGAGGAGACCGTCCTGGCGGATCTGATTCTCCATGTGGTTGACGGTTCGGCCGGACCGGAGAGGATGGAGCTTGAAAGGCAGGCCGCCGACTCGGTCCTTGCCGGGATCGGCGCCGCTGACAAGCCCCGGCTTCTGGTCCTCAACAAGATCGACTTGCTGGACGACGAGCAACGAGCCGAGCTCCGGATCGCGCATCCAGATGCGATTGCGGTTTCCGCCGTCACTACCGAAGGGATCGACCAGCTGAAAGAGGCGATCGAGCGGGCTTTCGAGGAGACACTGACTGCGGTTGAACTGCTGGTTCCGTATTCGGACGGGTCCAGGCTGCATGAGCTGCATGAACTGGCCGGCAAAGTGGAGCGGGAAGACGGACCCGATGGTGTCCTGGTCCGGGCGCGACTGCCCCTGGGGGAGCTCCATCGCTTCGCCGACCTGACAACGCAATAGAGTTCGCCGGGATGGAACTGAAAGTCAAGCTGCTCGTTGGAAGCGCCACCCTGCCATCCCGCGCACACACCGGGGATGCGGGGCTTGATCTCCATGCAGCGGAAGCCGCCCACATCGGTCCCGGTGAGCGCTGGCCGGTGGCTACCGGCCTCGCGGTCGAGATACCGGAAGGACATTGCGGGCTGGTCTTGCCGCGGTCAGGGCTTGCCCGACGTCACGGGATTTCACTTGTTAACGCCCCCGGGCTGATTGATTCCGGCTACCGCGGGGAAGTCAAGGTGCTGCTGCTCAACAATGATCCCGCCGAGGTGTTCCGGATCGAGCCCGGCGACCGGATCGCCCAGCTTGTCGTCACTCCCTGCCTGGCGGCCGAGCCGGTCGAGGCCACCGAGCTCGGCGAGAGCTCGCGTGGTGAGGGCGGGTTCGGGTCGACCGGGCGCTGACGGTTCCGGAACGCTCGCTTGGTTCGAGGGGGAGAGTTCCTCGTCCTGACGCATTAGGGGGCCAGGATGTTCAGCCGCGGATTCGTAAATATCGCCACCTTGGTCCTGGCCGGAAGCGGCTTTGGACTCGTTGTCGGCGGGATACTGGCATCATTTCTCTATGGTCGCCCGATGAAGCTTGACGGGCCGGCCGAGAGGGTGGTTCGAGAAGCCGGATACGCTGGAGCGTTGGTCGGGGCGGGAATGCTCCTGCTGGATCTGCTTTCGGGGCTATGATTCCGGTATGCCTCTGATTCCGAACATCCGCTTTATTACCGCTGCGGTGCTCGGCTTGGGTTTGCCGTTGTTCATCGCCGTTGCGGTGTTTGATCTCTCAAACGCCTTGATGACGATCTTGGCCGTAACTTGGGGAGTCGCTTCATTCGCCATCGTGGCTTGGCACAGCGTACGCCAGGAGCAGCGGGAGCAGGCGGCATCCCGGCAGCAGCACCACGAGTAGATCTGTTCGCTACCCCATGAGCGGTGATTCGAACACTTCGAGCGCTCGATCCAGGGTGGTGATGGTGAAGAGGGCCCAGTAGTCGGCGTCAAGATGGGAGGCGGCTCCGACCAGGGACTCCTTACGGGTTTCGGTGTTGGTGAGGAAGAGGACGCGGGGGAAGACTCCTTCGCGATCTTGTTCGAGACCGGGTCCAGCGTGGTGTGCTTCGTGGAGTTCCACGTGCAGCTCGGTGACGGCGAGGCGGTGGCGCATGTAGCGAGGGCCGGGTTGAACGCGGTTGCGGCCACGGACGAGCCCTTGGCCCTGCCAGTAGGAACAGATCGCGTGCCCGGCCGGTCCCAGACAGTAGACATGGCCAACCGAGGCGCCCGAGTTGGCCATGAGTGCCGTTCCGGACCTTCGAGAGGTGTCCGAGGATCATGCGTTCGCGGCCGCTCATATCGTCGGCCATGTGGATCAGTTCTTTGTCGTTCATGCAACCCTCCTTTTCCGGCCGACCTGACTGCGGCGGTAGGCCGCGTCGGAGAAGGCGAACGGCACATCGGCCAGGTTGCCATCTGATGAAAAATCCGGGCTAGTGCCGATTTAATGTCAACTGCCGCAGGGTGCAGTTGACGGAGGGGACTGCGTGGCGGTCCTTCTGTTTGCGGTTCTGTTGGTTAGACCTGATCAGCCGTTACGGGCTGCGGTGAGAGCGGCCACGTGGGCTGCGTCCTCCAGGGAGTCTTCCAGTTGTTCCAGTTGTGGCTTCTGGCCGTGGTGGTGCTCGAGACCGGTGGCGATCAGGTGGTCGGCCAGCCAGGCGTTCTTCGGTAGCAGGGGGCCGTGGAGGTAGGTGCCGATCAGGTTGTCTTCCTTGACGCCCTCGAAGCCGTCCTCTCCGTTGTTGCCGTGACCGTGGATCACCTTTCCGAGCGGTGAGCAGTCACCGAGGCGGGTGCGGCCGCCGTGGTTCTCGAAACCGGCCAGCACCTTTGGCTTGCCGTCGAGGTCGACCGCGATTGCGGCCGGGCCGATCAGCCGGGGGCCGGGCTCACGCACGGTCTTCAGGTCGACAAGGCCGAGGCCTTCGATCGTCTCGCCTTCCACCTCGTAGGACTCGCCGAGCAGCTGGTAGCCGCCACAGACCGCGAGGATCGCCGCGCCGTCTTCCTTTGCGGCCCTCATCGCCTGTTGCTTGGTCTGGTTCAGGTCGCTCGCGACCGCTATCTGATCACGGTCCTGGCCTCCACCCATGTAGATCAGGTCAAAGCCGTCCGGGTCGAAGCTCTTGCCCGGCCCGCAGCCAGTCAGCTCGAATTCGATTCCCCGCCATTCGCAGCGCTTCTGAAGGAAGAGGATGTTGCCCCGGTCGGCATAAATGTTCATCTGATCCGGGTAGAGGC
>JBGAOF010000128.1:0-6190 GCA_044221915.1 Solirubrobacterales bacterium | reverse complement strand
GGTCCGACTAGAACGAGTCCTGGCATGAATCCCTGAGTCTAGATGGAAGGCTGGCAGGCGGGGCGGCCCGGCAGGCCTGCTTCAGTTGTCCCGGAGCTGTGGCTTTTGACGAGCGTCCGCACCCCAGAGTGGCAGGGCCTCGCCGCAGATCTCGATCAGCCGCGAGACGGTGCGGGGACCGATCTGCTGTTCAAGCTCTTCCTGGGTGAGATTCGTCGTGACCACGATTGATTTCTGACGCTCGTAGCGTTCGTTGACCAGCGCGTAGAGCTGCTCGAGCACCCAGTCCGTCTGCTTCTCCGCGCCGAGGTCGTCGATGTGGAGCAGATCCACCTCGCAGATGCGTTCGAAGAAATCCGAGTAGGACTCCTCGCCCGCAGCGGCATCAAAGGTCGCCCTGATCCTGGCCAGCAGCTTTGGCATCGAGTAGATGGCCACCGTGTGGTTCCGCTCCAACGCTGCCTTCGACACCAGCATCGCCAGGGTCGTCTTGCCGGTCCCGGTGTCCCCCATCAGCCAGAGGCCCCGGCCCTGGGCGAATTTCTCCTCCATCGTCTCGATCCAGCTGCGGATCTCGCCGACCACGAACGGGTTCATCTCGGTCACCGGCGGGCGGTCGAAGGAAACTCCCCGATACCGTTTCGGCAGGACCGAGTTGATCCCGGAAGCCCTGGCCTTTGCCAGCCGGGGTTCGAGACAGTCGCATCGCGTGGCGGTGTTGTCTTCGTTCAGGATCCAGCCGCCGCCATCGCATCGGCCAAAAGGGCAGGGAGGAAGGCCGTTGGCGGATGTCCCGTACTCCTCGATCATCAACCGACGCTCTCGGCTTCGGCCTGGACCGCGGGCCGCGAGCCTTCCCCGGCCATGTGTTCGGGCGCCTGCTCGACGAACTTGGGAATGTGTGCGATGAAGATCATCGGACTCATGCCGATTGGCCCGTTCCGGTTCTTGGAGATCAGGATCTCCGCCGTGCCATCCCGTTCGTTCTGGTCCTTCCTGTACACATCCTCGCGATAAAGGAAAAGGACCAGATCGGCATCCTGTTCGATATTGCCCGACTCACGCAGGTCGGAGAGCATTGGCCGCTTGTCGGGCCGGTTCTCGTTGGCCCGATTCAGCTGCGAGAGCGCGACCACCGGTACCTGGAGCTCGCTGGCGAGGAGCTTCAGTCCGCGGCTGACCTGACCGACCTGTTCGGCCCGGTTGGCGATCCGTTCGTCCATCCGCATCAACTGGAGATAGTCGACGATGATCAGGGAGAGCCCTTCGCCCTCCCGCTCGGTGCCCCGGCGCCGGTTCATCTCCTGGGTATGCAGGCGGCGGGCCTTGGCCCTCAGGTCCAGCAGCCCGAGATCGGAGGTCACATCAATATGAAGGGGAACCTCCGAGAGCTCGTTCAGAGCCTTGTTCACCTTCTTCCAGTCGCGATCCCGGCCCTTTTCTGTGCTGAGCTTTCCCTTGCGCAGGGTGTCGCCCTTCACCCCGGAATGAGAAGCGATGAATCTCTGTGAAAGCTCGCTTTCCGACATTTCGAGCGAGAAGAAGGCCACCGACTTGTCGTGCCTGACGGCCACGTTCTCGGCGATGTTGGCCACGAAGGCGGACTTGCCGACCGACGGGCGAGCCGCGAGGATGATCAGGTTGGAAGGCTGGAAGCCGCCGGTCTTCTCGTCAAGGTCCCGGAAGCCGGTTTCGGTGCCTGCCGCCTTGAGTTCGCCGGTGATCCGCTTTTCCAGCCGCTGATGCTCGTCAAAGAGCACCGTTCCGAGATCACGGAAGTCGGCCTGCTGATCCTTGTGGGCGACGTTGAAAAGCAGCGATTCGGCCCGCTCGGAAAGCTCGTCGGCGCTGGCCTCACGTTCACCGACCCAGCTTTCGATCGTCTGCCCGGCGAGCAGGAGGCGCCGCAGATGGGAAGTTTCGCGAACGATCTCGGCGTGGTGCCGGGCATTGCCGGGGGCCGCCACCTTCTCCGCCAGTTCAGGGATGTAGTTGGTGCCACCGGCCTCCTCCAGCTTGCCGGCGGAGACGAGTGCCTCGGTCACGGTCAGCGAATCGCAGGCCCGGTCGGTCGCGTACAGGTCAACCATGACCTCGTAGATCGCCTTGTGACGATCCAGATAGAAATCCTCCGGCTTCAACCGGACATCGTCTACTGCCCAGTTGACCGCGGGCTCGTAGACCAGCATCGAGCCGAGAACAGCTTCCTCGGCCTCGATGTTATTGGGTGGTACCAGTGCCTATTTCTCTTCCGCGACGATCGTCTTGAGGGAAGCGATCGCGCCCCCGGCGACTTCGACGTCGATCATGTAGGTGCCGACCTGATGGATCGGCACGTCGAGACGGATCTTCTTGCGGTCGACCTTGATGCCGCGGGCATCCCGGATCGCGTCGGCGATCTCCTTGGTCGTGACCGAGCCATAAAGCTTGCCGTCTTCTCCGGCACGATGATGGATGGTCAGCACCGTCTTGGAGAGCAGGGACGCATTCTCCTTCGCCCTGGCGATCGCCTCGCGCTCGGCCTTTTCGGCGGCTTCCTTGCGGCGGATCGCCTCCTCGAGGGCACCGGGAGTAGCTGGTTGGGCGAGACCTCGGGGCTGGAGGTAGTTGCGCAGGTAACCGGGCGTGACCTCGACGGCGGTGCCGTTTTCACCGAGTCCCTCGACGTCAGCGAGCAGGATCGCCTGAGCCATTACTTCTCACCCACGTAGGGAAGCAGAGCCACTTCGCGGGCGCGCTTTACGGCGACCGAAAGCTGGGCCTGATGCTTGCGGGAAAGGCCGGTGACCCGGCGGGAACGGGTCTTGCCCTTGTCCGAGATGAACCGACGCAGAAGGGTCAGATCCTTGTAGTCAATGTTCTCGGCTGAAATCTTCGTGTACTTGCGGGGGCGGATGCGCTCGCTGAATCGACGCCCGCGCCGCGATGATGCTTCTCGTGTCTTAGCCAATGCTTTCCGGTGCCTTACATAGTTCTAGCCCGGGAAAGTCCGGGCACTCAGGATCAGGAATCGTAGCGGTTCAGATCGGCCCATGGCGTCCGGCGATCCGGAAAAACGCGCCGAGAGCGGAAAAAACGCACCGAGAGCGGATTTTTCAGACCTATTTGCCGAGAAATCCGCTCTCAGTGCCCGATCGGGGCCCGGGCGTCCCGCGGGGCCCGGGCGTCCCGCGGGGCTGCGGTGCCCCGTCGGGGCTTGCCGGGCTAGAAGGGGATGTCGTCGTCCGGAGCGGAATCACCAGGACGTTCAAAGTCCCCGGTGTCGGCGGGGACATCAGGCGCCGGTGAGTATCCGCCACCCTGGCCGGTGCTCTCGCCACCTCCCTGGCCGCCGCCGTGACCGGCTCCCTGGCCGCCGCCAAAGCCGCCGCCGTTGGCGCCGGGAGCCGAGCCGTCACGGGAGCCAAGGAACTGGACCGTGTCGGCGACGATCTCGATCTTCGAGCGGTTGCCGGAACCGTCCTTGGCCTCCCAGGAGCTCCAGTCGAGCCTCCCGTCAACCGCCACCGGGCGGCCCTTCGAGAGGTAGTTGGCGCAGTTCTGACCCTGGGCGCCCCAGACGATCACGTTGAAGTAGTTGGGCTTGTCCACCCACTGCCCGGACTCATCCTTGCGGCGACCGTTGACGGCCACCCCGAGGGTGCAGACCGCCGTGCCGTTGGTTGTCTGGCGCAGCTCCGGGTCCCTGGTCAGGTTGCCGGTGATCGTGACCCTGTTGATGTTCTCAGCCATTGTGTGTTTGCTCCTTATCGCGTATTTCGTACATCGCGGATCCCCGAAAGACCCGCAGGTCGGATCAGGAACCTAGCGATGCCTGTGGACGAAATAAGTCGCCAGAAGAGGAAACTCTCCCCGTCATGCCGCAAATTGGGAAGGATTCGGCCGGCGGATGGCCTACCCGGCGCGGTTGTGGCCGACGGGTGGCCTGCCCGGCGCGGTTGTGGCCGGCGGGTGGCCTACTCGTCGCGGTAACGGCCGCCGCGCCCGCGGCGTTCGTCGTCGTCACCGGTCGGCGCCATGATCACGGCCGTCGCCGGAGGAGCCGGCAGCACCGGAGCATCGGGATCAACCCGGAAAACGCGGAACCGCATCACGCCGTCGGCGATCTTCAGGCTGTGATCGAGCTGGCCGAGCAGTTCCCGCTCGGCGTCGAAGCGGAACCAGCGATAGTCGGCTTCGCTCTTGCGGTCAATCTCGTAGGCCATCTCGCGGATGCCCCAGTTGTCTTCATGATGGATCGAACCGCTTGCCTCGATCGCCGATTTGGTCTCGGCGACGAGCTTCTCGCGGTCGGATTCCTCGACCTGGGGGTCAAGCATCAGAACAAGTTCGTATTGGCGGGCGGCGTCAGTCAAAATCGACGGGGGACTATACCTTCATCGGCCAAGTCGCGCGGTGTCATGCCGGTCTGGGGCCGCGGGAAAAGGGGGGCGAATCGGCGTGGCCGGCTACTTAGAGGAACATGAAACGGGATATCCGGAGCCTCCGGGTCAACCGGTCAAAGGCAATCAGACTGCTGGCCCTCGTCGGTCTTGCGGCAACGGGTCTTTCCGTGCTGCCCGACCTGCTCAGAACCCCGGAACCGCCCCCGCTGCCGCCCAATATCGGATTCCGGCCCGGCGAATTTGCCGCGTTCTCGCCCCAGCCACGGCCTGATACCGGCCGGCGAAAAGCAGGAAAGAGACCGGGGGAACAGGGCGCCGGGGCCCGGAACCGGGGGAAGACCCAGCCAAAGGGGCAGGTCCGCGACCGCCGGTCGAAAGCGGCCGGAGGGAAGAACACGGCCGGAGGGAAGGAGGGGTTGCCGAAAGCCGAAAGCAGGGCGGGAGGCGCAACCCCGGCCGGCGAGGGGACAACACCGGTGCCCGCCGCTGCTACGCCGGCGCAGCCCGTCCCGCCGGCGCCCGCCGACACTTTGCCGCCACAGCCCGTGCCGCCGCCCCCGGTCGCCGCAACACCGGAACCGGATCACCCACCGGATGGCTCCGAGGAATTTGCGCCCCGCTGACCGGACCGCCTAACCGTCAAGACCACGGATGAAATGCCGGATTCTCGGGGTGGCCCTGGAAGCGAACGGGTAGTAGAGCTCGGAAGCATGCCCGCGGCTGCGCACAACGTAAAGCCGGCCGCGGGGAAACCGCGCGTTGACCTGACGGGCCTCTCGAACCGAGGTGATGGAGTCGTACTCACCCGCCAGGACCAGGGTCCTGAGCCGGGCCGGCATCCGGCTCCCGGGCGGGATGGGTGGCTCCATGCCCGCGGTCGGGGCCGGCCAGGAAAGGCAGGCGGAAATATCCCCCGCCGACCCCTTCGCCCAGGTCCACCGGCTCAAGGGTGCCCAGAGGTCGGCCGGCCGGAACCTTGCGATCGCCCGGTTGAGCTGCCGACGCCGGGCCGGGAGCGGTGAGGACTTGCGCCAGGGCACCGGGTAGTCATTGCAGACAACCGCCGCATACATGCCTTCCGAGAAGTACCAAGCTGGACCCGAGTCGGGCGAACCAGGATCGGTCAGCTCCCGAAGCGAGCCGGCCTGACCCTCCAGGTAACGCGAAACCGCCCGGTTGAGCCGCCGGTAGCCGTTCGGGGCATAGCTCGCAGCGTCACCCATCAGGTAGGAAAGGACGTTTGCCGCGAGCTTCGACCTGGTACCGGCCCGCCGCAGCATCCGGTGAAACCGGGCCAGAGCATCACCGCTGCATCGCGGAGACCGGCGGCAGGAGAGGCTCACGGCCCGCTCCGCGGCCGGATAGAGGGTGCGCCAGAAAGGGTCGTTGCCGGGGTAAGCCGACGACAAGACCAGCCCCTCGAGCCCCTTGCCGTAACGGGCCGCGAAGGCCTGGCCAAGATAGGTGCCATACGAATCCCCGTAGAGGACCATGCGGTTGCGGGGCAGCCCGATCGCCCTGCGCACCGCCTCGACATCGGCCGCCGACTCGGCCGTGGTGAACCCTTCACGCCGGACCCCGAGCTGCCTCGCGCATTGCCTCAGGGCAAGCTCGAGGGGAGCCTTCCCGCGCTGCAGTCCCCGGCAAAAAAGCGGCCGGGACAGCCCGGTGCCACGCTGGTCGATGGCGATCAGTTCACGGCGCCTTAGAAACGGAGTCATCACAGCGGCCAGCGACTTGAAGGAATCGAAATTGGTCGCGGCGTAGCCGGGGCCGCCTTCGACGAAGACGATCGCCCCCTTTGA
>JBGAOF010000127.1:0-6252 GCA_044221915.1 Solirubrobacterales bacterium | reverse complement strand
AACGCGCCAAAGTTCTGGAACACTTTGCGAATAGGGCACCGTGCCTGATAGCGATAGAGGCTTGCGGAGGTGCGCACTACTGGGCAAGGGAATTGACGGCAAGGCGGTCTCGACGGACCTGGCGAAAATGCCCCATGTGCTGGTCGCCGGTACCACCGGCTCCGGCAAGTCCGGCTGCGTGAACGCGGTCCTTTCCTCGATCCTGATGAGTTCGTCGCCGAACGAGGTCCGGCTGGTTCTGGTCGATCCCAAACAGGTGGAACTGAACCACTATGAGTCCGTTCCGCACCTGCTGACCCCCGTGGTCACCAATCCGAAGCTGGCCGCCAATGTGCTCAACAACCTGATTGCCGAGATGGAAACCCGTTACGGGCTGATGAAGGACGCCAGGGCCCGCAACATCGAGGACTACAACACGAAGATGACGGCGGAAGGCGGATCGCGGCTCCCTTACATTCTCTGCGTGATCGATGAACTTGCCGATCTGATGATGGTGGCGCCAGCCGACGTCGAGGCGTCGATCATCCGTCTCGCCCAGAAATCAAGGGCGACCGGGATTCACCTGTTGCTCGCCACCCAGCGCCCTTCAACCGACATCATCACCGGCACCATCAAGGTGAATATTCCTTCTAGGATCGCCTTCGCGGTGTCTTCCCAGACGGATTCGCGGGTGATCCTGGACCAGGGTGGCGCCGAATCGCTGCTCGGACAGGGAGACATGCTCTTCCGCGGGCCCGGAACCTCGAAGCTCGGCCGGATCCAGGGGGCCTTCGTGACCGAGGAAGAGATCGCCAGAATCACCGAGTTCTGGTCTGCCCAGGGTGAGCCGGAATTCGAACAGGAGTTGCTGAGCGAGCCGGAGGTTTCGACCGAGGGCGCCTCTGACAGCGACTTCGACCCGGATCAGGATGATCTTCTCAACGACGCGATCATGCTGGTCGTAGAAACCGAAACGGCCTCGGTTTCCATGATTCAGCGGCGGCTGCGGGTTGGCTACACCCGCGCCGGGAGGCTCGTGGACATGCTCGAAAGGCGTGGTGTGATCTCCGGCTACGAGGGATCCAAGCCGCGACAGGTCCTGATCACGGCGGCGGACCTGCCGAGGATTCTCGGAGGAGGCCAGGCCGCTGACGCTGACAGCGAGGCTGAACCGGATGAAGTGCCGCCGGCGGATCCGTCGAAGCCGGGCGGTCAGGCGGAACCGGACAGCCCGTCGGCCACTCAGGGCGGTTCCGCCGACTGAACCGGCACCGTCGGCGGTAGGGTCAACCCGTGAGATCGGGTGGAGAGACGATGAGGCCGGGCAGCAGTTCCGACGGTGAGGTGAGGGCCGGGATCCTGGTCACCGGGACCGAGGTGCTTACCGCGACAATCCGTGACGAAAACGGACCCTGGCTGTCAAGGCAGCTCGCTGACCGTGGGGTCGAGCTTGCCGAGATCCTGATTGTCGCTGACCATCCGCAGGATCTGGCCCGTGGCCTTGGGGAGATGAGGGCCGCCGGGATCGACCTGATCATCACCACCGGGGGCCTCGGTCCCACCGCCGATGATCTGACCGCCGAGATCGTCGCTGAATTCACGGGCCGCAAACTGCGACTCGATCCGGATATGGAGGCGAAGATCGCGGCCATCCTGGCGCGGTTCGCGGTGAATGCCCGGCCCGATGTCTCGGCCGAGGCCCTGAACGAGGCCAATCGCAAGCAGGCAATGGTCCCCGAAGGGGCGGTGGCTCTCGATCCGGTCGGTACCGCACCTGGCCTGATCGTGCCCGGCCGTGAAGCCGGCGATCCCCTGGTTCTGGTCTTGCCCGGTCCGCCAAGGGAACTCCAGCCGATGTGGCATGCCGCCCTTTCGGAACCCCTCATGGCGGAGATCCTCGGCCGGGCTACAAGATTGAGCAGACTGCGCCTGCGGATGTTCGGGACCCCGGAGTCGGAGCTGGCCATGAGCCTGAGAGAAATCGAAGGCTCCGGCCTTTCTTTCGAGGGATTGGAAATCACGACCTGCCTGCGCAAGGGCGAGGTTGAAATAGATGTCCGCTACCGGGACAGTGCTGCGGCCGCGGCGCGAGAGCTGAGAGAGCAGCTCGCAGAACGTCATAGCCGGTCGCTCTACAGCCTTGACGGCCGCACCGTCGATGAGATTGTGGCTGCGGGCCTGACCGGTCACAGGCTCGGTCTGGCGGAGTCCTGCAGCGCGGGATTGTTGGCCGCCCGCATCGCCGATGTCCCCGGTTCGTCCCGGTACCTTGCCGGGGGAGTGGTCAGCTACTCGAATGAGGCAAAGCGGGATTTGCTGGGGGTGAGGCCGGAGCTGCTTGAGGATTTCGGCGCGGTTTCTGCCGAGGTGGCCGAGGCGATGGCGTTTGGGGCCCTGGAGCGCTTCGACGCGGATATCGCAGTTGCGGTGACGGGAATTGCGGGTCCCGGGGGCGGCAGTGAAATGAAGCCCGTCGGGTTGGTTCATTTCAACGTTCGTACGGCGGGCGGCGAGGTGAGAGCGGCCGCGCCGGTGATCCCCGGCGATCGCAGGGACGTCCGTGAACGGTCGGCTCTGGTGGCCATGCATCTCTTGCGCGAAATGCTCACCTGAGAATCAGCGGACAGGCTTTCGTGCTGTCCGGCCCGCCTGTGAACATGGGGGCATCGTTCCGTGACGCAATTTTTGCCCGTGTTGCACACATTTGAGGGTCCGTCGGGCAGATTTGCAGGCCGGAGCGTTGGGCGGTGTTTCCGTCCGAAGCAGGATCTAGTCTTCCGAAGACGAACTTGTGTTCGTGTCGAATGGCACGGCGAGAAAACAATCAGCCGGTGAGGCTGGCGGCGAGGTGAATGAAGATGAGCGAAGAGAGAATCAATGACCTGGAGCCGGCTACCGACAAGGAAGCCAAGGCCAGAACCGCTGCCCTCGACGCGGCCAGAAGCCAGATCGAGAAGCAGTTCGGTGCCGGTTCCCTGATGAAGCTCGGCGAGCAGGCTGCGACCAACGTGGCGGCAATCTCGACCGGCGCTCTGCCGCTTGACATTGCGCTGGGCGTGGGCGGGATCCCGCGCGGGCGGATCGTCGAAATTTACGGCCCTGAATCCTCGGGCAAGACAACCCTCGTCTATCACATCATCGCCGAGGCTCAGAAGCGGGGCGGTGTATGTGCTTTTGTCGATGCCGAGCATGCCATTGATCCGGTCTATGCGAGAAAGATCGGAGTCAACACCGATGAACTGCTCGTGTCACAGCCGGATTACGGCGAGCAGGCGCTCGAGATAGTTGATGTCCTGACCAGGTCGGGGGCGGTAGATGTGGTTGCCGTGGACTCGGTTGCCGCTCTGACTCCGCGGGCGGAACTGGAGGGGCAGATGGGCGAGATGACCGTTGGCCTGCAGGCCAGGCTGATGTCGCAGGCACTCAGGAAGCTGGCCGGAAACCTGAACCGGGCCAACACCCTTTGTCTGTTCACCAACCAGATCCGCGAGAAAATCGGGGTCTCTTTCGGTTCCCCGGAGACGCAGCCCGGCGGCAGGGCACTGAAGTTCTATGCCTCGCAGCGGCTTGATATCCGGCGAATTGAAACCCTCAAGGACGGTACCGAGGCGGTCGCCAACCGGGTTCGGGTGAAGGTCGTCAAGAACAAGGTTGCGGCACCGTTCAAGCAGGCCGAATTCGACATCGAATATGGGCTCGGCGTCTCACGTGAAGGCAGCCTCATCGACCTCGGGATCGAACATGACCTGGTCCAGAAATCCGGCTCCTTTTTCTCGTACGGTGATACGAGGCTCGGCCAGGGGAGAAACAACTCGAAACAGTTTCTGGTCGAGAATCCCGATATCGCCCAGGAGATAGAGGACCGCATCCTTGCCAGCCTAGGTATCTCCAGAGATGGCTCCTCGATCGAGAGTTCGGCGCCGGAGGGTGTGGATGTGGAAACCGGTGAAGTGATCGAGACCGGTCTCAAGGCGGCCTAGTTGCAGGATTCGTCGCCTGACCGGTGGCTCGCCAAGGCCCTTGCGGCGATCGGCCGCAAGGACCGCACCGAGTCGGAGATGCGTGAATGGCTGCTCGCCAGGGATGCTGGCCCTCAGGAAATTGAACGAGTGATCGGTTACCTGACCGAGAACCTCGCCCTTGATGACCGCCGTTTCGCCCTGGCTTTCGCCAGCGACAAGCGGGAGTTGTCGGGCTGGGGCCGGGACAGGATCCGAAAGGCCCTGCTCGGACGGGGTATCGATCCCGGCCTGGTTGCCGAAACGCTCGATAGCCCCGTTGTCGGGAACGGGCCGACCGAAGGCGAAGTGGAACGCGCCGTGAAGGTGCTGAACGACCGGGGCGCCGACCTCAGTGACGACCGGGGCAGGCAGCGGGCGCTTGGCATGCTCGCCCGCCGCGGGTACGAAGCCGAAGAGGCATACGCAGCGATCAGAATCGCCGGCCGGGCCGCCTGAAGCAAGGGGTTTCAAGGCAGATTTGGACGGGCGGGCCATGGGCTACCCTTGAAGAGTCATGGCCTTCGAGACGATCATGCCCAGGTGGCTGAGAAGCCGACGAAACGGTTCACAACGCCTGCCGGACGGTGAGGTGCCCGAACAAGAGGTTTCCGCCGGTGAGCAAGAGAAAGTTGCGGCCGGGAAGGAACCGGGAGGACCGGTCCTCTCACCGGCGCTGGATCTTGATTCGCCGCCGCCGCGGGAAAGCCAGTTGTCCGCGGAGGCCGAGATCCGGGCCCGGCGCGAGGAAATCGTGCGGCTGGAAGAGAGGGCCCTGCGCGAACTGGAATCGGCCCGGACGCGGCTGAGAGAGGCAGACCGGCGAACCGCGCTCGCCGAGCAGCGCGAGCAACAGCTTGAGGAGGCCGAGATGGAAATCGAGGCCTCAAGGCAAGAGAAACTGGCTGCGCTCGAAGGAGTCGCCCGGATGACCAGCGCCCAGGCCCGGAAAGTGCTGCTCGAAGAAGTGGAAGCGGAGGCAACCCGTCAGGCCGGGCTCACCATCCGACGGATCGAGGAAGAGGCCAGGCTTGAAGCCGAAAGACGGGCCCGCGGCATCCTTGCCGTGGCCATGCAGCGGCTCGCTTCGGCCCAGTCGGCCGAGACCAACACCTTCATCCTCCAGTTGCCGAATGAAGAGATGAAGGGGCGGATAATTGGCAAGGACGGGCGCAACATCAGGACCCTGGAGAACCTGACCGGTGTTGACATCATCATCGATGAGACTCCCGAAACAGTGGTGGTCTCAAGTTTTGACGGTGTCCGGCGTGAGGTCGGCCGACTTACCCTCGAAAAGCTGATCAGCGATGGCCGGATACACCCGGCAGCATGTGAAGCGGCCTATGTGAAGGCCGTGAGCGAGGTCGAGGACACAATGGTTGAGGCTGCCGAGTCGGCGCTGCTTGAGGCCCGGGTCAGTCGACTCCACCCGGAACTGGTGCGCCTGTTGGGAAAGCTCAGATTCCGGACCAGCTACAGCCAGAACGTCCTCGGCCATCTCGTCGAATGTTCGGCGCTGGCGGCGACCATGGCGGCCGAGCTCGGCGCTTCAGTGGAGATTGCGCGGCGAGCTGGCCTGCTTCATGACATCGGCAAGGCCGTGAGCCACGAAGTGGAGGGCACCCACGCGGCTGTCGGAGCCCGCCTCGCCCGCCGTTACGACGAAGCCGAAGCGGTCTGCCACGCCATCGAAGCCCATCATGGTGAAGTGGAGCCGGTGACCGTCGAAGCGGTGATTGTGCAGGCAGCGGATGCGCTGTCCGGAGCCCGGCCCGGGGCCCGAGGCAATTCTCTGGAGCAATACGTGACCCGGCTTGGCGAACTGGAGGAGATCGCAAAGCGGCAGGCCGGGGTTGAAAAGGTCTTCGCGATGCAGGCCGGCAGGGAAATCAGGGTGATGGTTGACCCGGGAAGGGTCGACGACGAAACGACCGCGCTCATCTCACATGAAATCGCTACCGCAATCGAGAACGAGATCGAGTACCCCGGCCAGATAAAGATCACCGTGATCCGTGAGTTGCGGTCAACCCGGATTGCGAGCTAAAACGGGATTCCCCGGTCCGCAACCGGAGACCCCTCGGCTCACGCCGGGCCGCCGTGCGAATCAGTAGGATGGCCACCGATGGAGATCAAGACCGTATTCCTCGCCTTCGGCATCGGCCTCGCCTGTTTCGCCCTGATCGTCAGCTTCGTTGGCCTGGCGATGAAGAACTTCCCCAGCCGGGGTGCCCTTGTCGGGTTGATCCTCGTCGGCGTAGTTCTGGTCGGCGGGACA
>JBGAOF010000126.1:0-6297 GCA_044221915.1 Solirubrobacterales bacterium | reverse complement strand
GATGTCGAGACGCGAACGCGGGCCGTCGATGCGGGGCTGGAGTTGGTCGTCCCGCGTTCACGGATGGCCCGGGAATTGCCGCAACTGGCCGCCCGGTTGCTGGATTGAAGGCAGGGTTCAGGGGCGGCGCGGCGTATATTTTCTGGCCCAACCCCAAGCAACCCCGGATTGCGCTCGTGCCGGTCGGTGCGGGCCTGTGGTTAGACTGGCCCGGCTCGCCTGATTCGGCGGGGCGCAATCGACACAAGCCACGGGAGGTTTGACTTCATGCAAGATCGCGGTCTCGCCGCATATATCGCCGAACTGCTCGGAACGTTTTTCCTGGTGTTCGGAATCACTTTGGTCGGCGTGCTTTTCATTGCCGTTGGCGACAACGCCGCGTTCGGTTCTGACTTCGCGGTTGTCGGCCTGACCTACGCCTTCATCCTGACGGCGCTGATCTTCGCCTTTGGCGGGGCAAGTGGTGGCCATTTCAATCCGGCGATCACCCTCGGTGCCGCCCTGATGAAGAAGATCGCCCCGGTTGACGCGGTGATCTATGTCCTGGCCCAGCTCTCCGGCGGCGTTCTCGGTGCTCTCATGACCAAGGCCCTGCTCGAGGACGAGGGACGTGCCGCCAATTACGGTGCCGCGACGATCAGTCCGCTGCTCAGTGGCAACTTCGCTGGTGCCGTGGTCGAGTGCCTTGGCACATTCCTGCTGGTCCTGGCCGTCCTGGCCGTGGCTCTCGGAGTGCGGGCCGTGAAGGACTGGGCACCGCTGGCCATCGGTCTGGTGCTCGGCGTGGTCGGCCTGATCCTGGTTCCGCTGACCGGGGGTGCCGTGAACCCGGCCCGCTGGTTTGGCCCGGCACTCGTCTCCGGCGAATGGGGCGGAGTGTGGCCCTACCTCGGTGGCGAGATCGTTGGTGCGATCCTGGCTTTCGTGGTCTACAAGTTCGTGATCGCCCCCGGATCGGGTGAAGCGTCCGCCGAGAGCAAGAAGCCGTCGACGATCCCGTCGCCTGAGGCCTGAGCTCGAACGCCACCGGGCACGAGCCCGGCTGAATCTCGAAAGGGCGGCCGCAGGGCCGCCCTTTCTTTTGTCTGGCGGCCGGGCCGGGACCGGTCGGCTCTGCCGCGACCCGTCGCTGCTAGGAGGTGATGGTGTGGCCGAGGGCAATCGCGACGAAACCGGCAACCATCGACAGGGCGATGTTCAGCCAGGCGAACCCGGCCAGGTTTGCCCGGACCAGCAGATGACTGTCAAGGATCAGGGTCGAGAAAGTCGTAAACGAGCCGATCGCTCCTCCCGCGACGATCACCAGGGCCTCCCCGTCGAGTGTGCTGCCGGCAACCAGCCCGAGGACGAAGGTGCCGAGCAGGTTCACGACGAGGATGCCGGTGGGAAAGGCGGCCTCCTGACGCCTTGTGATCTCCCGGTCCAACAGATACCGGGCGCCGGCGGCCAGGCCTCCGGCCAGCCCCACCGCGACCCAGCCCAGGGGGCTCATGCCGGTGTCTCCATACGGCGCTCCGCGACAGCGATACCGACCCGGAGCAGGGCATAGCCGACCGCCAGACTGGCGGTCAGATAGCCGAAGGCGAGAACCATCTCTTCCTTGTTGACCATCTCGAAAAGCTCCAGCTGAAGGGTCGAGAAGGTGGTCAGAGTGCCACAGATGCCGGTCGCAAGAAAAGGGTGGTGAAGGCGGTGTGGCCCTTGATCCCGGAGTGCCGTGAAGAAGAAGCCGATCAGGAACGCTCCGGCCAGATTCACAGCGAAGGTCGGCCAGGGCCAGCTGTCTGCGCCATGGGGGAAAGCCTCGGCGAGGCCAACCCGAAGCAGGGCACCGATGACGCCCCCGGCATAGATCGCTGCGAATCGGCTGGGGGTGAGGTGTGGCATTGAAGCAAAATACCCCGGATCGGTGACGATCCGGGGTATCTCGAACCTGGGAGCCGGGATCGTGCCCCGGAACTCGGTCTACTTGACGGTGAGAGTGCCCTTCATGCCGCCGGCCTCGTGTCCGGGGACGGAGCAGAAGAAGGTGTAATCGCCGGGCTTGGCGTCAAACTCGGTTGTGGAACTTTCGCCGGTGATGACCGGGGTCTTCGCCACTTCCTTGCCTGCCGAATCCTCGAACACGACGTCATGCGGTACCGGTGAATCGTTGGTGAAATCGACTTTCACTTCGCCGGCCTTGGCGTCGAGCTTGTCGGGTTCATAGGCGAGGGCGCCCGAGGGATCGGCCGCCAGGGCCAGGGTTTCCGCGCCGCCGGAGCTGTTGTCAGCCGGCTTGCTCTGCGTGGCGTCGCTGGTCGAGGAAGTGTCGTCAGACGATGAATCGCTGCTGCCGCAACCGGCAAGCAAGGCTCCGATCGCCAGGGGGACGACCAGGAACTTGAGGGAAGTCTTCACAGGGTTCTCCTAACTGTGGACAGTGATGGTTCTTTGGTCAGCTTATCCGAGCGGACCGGCCAGACAGCGCGGTGGCGGCTCTGCGGTAGGTTGAATGCCGGATGCGCCGGGTCACCTTCTCCCGCAACTACACGATCTCCCTTTCGCGGACCTGCCAGTGCTACTGCAAGTACTGCGCCTTCGCCACCCATCAGGCCCATGTCCACCCGCCCGAAGAGGTCGAACGGATGCTGGATGAAGCGGTCCGGCGCAGGGCAAAGGAACTGCTCTTCCTGACCGGGGAGAAGCCCGAAGTGAACCCGGTGGTCGGTGAGCGGCTCCGCTCCTGGGGCCATGAGGACTTCACCTCCTATGTGATCTGGGCCTGCGAAAAGGCCCTCGAACGGGGAATCCTGCCCCATACGAACATCGGTGCGATCGGCGAGGAGGATCTCGCCCGGCTGCGTGAGGTGACTGCCTCCCAGGGCCTGATGCTGGAGTCGGTTTCCGAGCGGCTGATGAGAACCGTTCACGCCGGGTCACCGACCAAGCACCCGGCCCATCGCTTGAAGACCATCGAGGCTGCTGGTCGCCTGAAGATCCCGTTCACGACCGGGATCCTGATCGGGATCGGCGAGACCCCGGACGAGAGGACCGCCTCGCTAGAGGCAATCGCAGACCTCCAGCGCCGGTACGGCCACATTCAGGAAGTGATCATCCAGAATTTCGTGCCTCACCCTCGCTATTACGGCCAGGAACCGGCCGAGATTGCCGCCGAGGCATCCGACCGTCGCTGGAAGGAGTCGGATGTGAAGGTCGACCTGGACAGCGGAGTGGTGGACCAGGCCGACCCCGGCGCGGACCCGGGTCGCCAACCGCAGGATCGGCCGTCCGTTGCGCTTCCGGACTGGGCCTGCCCGGTCTCGATCGAGGAGCTCAAGGATCTGATTCGCCAGACCGCCCGCCTGATGCCGGAGGTCGGAGTTCAGGTGCCGCCCAACCTTTCCGACTGGTGGGCGGAACTGGTCGAAGCCGGAGCCACCGACCTTGGCGGCCTTTCCGCAAACGGCGATCACATCTCGCCCGAACATCCCTTCCCCAGCCCGCATCAGGTGCGAAAGGAACTACAGCCGCTCGGCTACGCGCTGACCGAAAGGCTCTGCGTCTACCCGCAGTACATGAACGCCGACTGGATGGAGCAGGGAGTCCTCGACCTGGTCAAGCTGAAGTACTGGAGTTTCATCCCCAGGCTTGGTTCGGGCCGGGTCAGCGAAGAACGGATTGACCCGGGGCTTGCGATCGAGGCAATCGCCAAGGGCCGAGCCGGCGAAGAGCTGAGCGAGGACGAACTGACCGCCCTGTTTGCCGAAACCAGGCCCGAGGTGATCGAATCGATGCGGGTTGCCGCCGACAGCCTCCGGGCGGAGCTCGCCGGTGATACCGCTACCTTCGTGGTCAACCGCAACATCAACTTCACAAACATCTGCACGGTGGGATGTGCCTTCTGCGGTTTCGGCCAAGGTCGTCGCTCCCCGGATGCCTACGAGTCAACCGAGGAGGAATTCACCGGCCGGGTCGCCGAGGCAGTCGAATTCGGGGCCACGGAACTATGCATGCAGGGAGGGATCCATCCCGACCTCGACCTCGAGTCCTACGGTCGCTGGCTGAGGCTGGCCAAGGAGGTGGCCCCGGACCTGCACCTTCACGCCTATTCCCCGATGGAGATCAACCACATGTGCGAGACCTCGGGGCTGCGGCCGGCCGACGTTTTCGAGTATCTGATCGAATGTGGACTGGGTTCGACTCCCGGGACGGCGGCCGAGGTGCTCGATGACGGGGTCCGCCAGCGGATCTCCCCGAACAAGCTGCCGGTTGACCGCTGGGTGGAGATCATCGAAGCCTCGCACCGGGCCGGCCTCAAGTCGACTTCGACCGTGATGTTTGGTCACATCGAGGAACCCCGGGAACTCGCCCGGCACATGAAAGTGATCCGTGACCTTCAGGGGCGGACCGGCGGGATCACCGAGTTTGTGCCGCTCAGCTTCATTCCCTTCAACACACTGCTGGGACGGACCCACGGGGTAGAGGAGATTTCGATCGAGGAGAATCTGAAACACACCGCGGTCTTCCGCCTGGCGCTCGGCCGTTCGGTCACCAACCTTCAGGCGAGCTGGGTGAAGATGGGGCTGGAGGGGGCTACGGAGGCATTGAGCTGGGGGGTCAATGACCTCGGCGGAACCCTGATGGAGGAGAGCATTTCCCGCATGGCCGGCTCGCAGCATGGTGTCCGGCTCGAGATCCAGGAACTCGTTGACGCCGCTCACCGAGCCGGACGTCACGCCGCGCAGCGGAACACCTCGTACGAGATCCTTCGCCAGTTTCCGGACCAGGTTGCCGCTCCAACCCCGGAGGTCCTGATCGACCTGGCCGATCCCGGCGAGGAGCCCGCTCCCGACCTGGTCGATCCGGCGGCCGCCTGAGCAGGGGGACCGGGCATGCGCGCCATGGTCCTTGAAAGCCAGCCCGGCGAGCTGGTCTTGCTGGATGTGCCGTCGCCGGAGCCGGATTCCGGGCAGGTCCTGATCCGCGTTTCATCCTGCGGGGTTTGCCGGACCGACCTTCACATCGTTGACGGCGAGTTGGCCAAGCCTCGCCTGCCGCTGATCCCCGGCCATCAGATCGTCGGCGTCGTGGAGGCGGCCGGGTCCGGGGCGGACCGTTTCGCTGCCGGTGAGCGGGTGGGTGTGCCCTGGCTCGGCTGGACCGATGGCGAGTGCCGCTTCTGCCGCGATGGCCGCGAGAATCTCTGCGAGAACGCCCGTTTCACCGGCTACGACATCGACGGTGGGTACGCCGAGTACGCGGTCGCTGACCAGCGTTTCTGTTTTCCACTGCCGGAAGCCATCGACGATATTCATGTGGCTCCGCTGCTCTGTGCGGGCATGATCGGCTACCGGGCTCTGTCGATCGCCGGGGAGGGCAAACGGCTCGGTCTTTACGGCTTCGGTTCTTCCGCCCATATCCTCTGCCAGATCGCGGCCGCCGAGGGACGGCGGGTCTTCGCATTCACGAAGCCTGGAGATGCAGATGGCCAGAAGTTCGCGCGGTCGCTGGGGGCGGAGTGGGCGGGAGGCTCGGATGAGAGCCCCCCGGAGCCGCTCGACGCGGCAATCGTCTTCGCCCCGGTCGGCTCGCTGATGGTGGATGCCCTGAAGGCAAGCGAACGGGGGGCCAGGATCGTCAGCGCAGGTATCCACATGAGCGACATCCCGTCGTTCCCCTACGAGTTGCTCTGGCAGGAACGCAGCCTTCATTCGGTCGCCAACTTGACGCGAGCGGACGGGACCGCCCTGCTGGAGCTGGCCGCCCGTCACGGGGTCGAGCCACTGGTAGAGGTGTTGCCGCTCGAGCAGGCCAACGCCGCCCTGGACGGGATCCGCAGCGGCGCCTCGGAAGGCTCGACCGTACTTACCGTTTGACCGTGTATTCCAGTGCAACCGGCTCGCCCTCAGCGAAACAGGTCCTCGCTGGCGTCGCGGAGTTGGGCGGCGCAGCCCGGACCGTCGTCTTCGGTCACGAACCTCTCCAGGCCGCGCACGATCACGGCGGGCACGCCGTCGGTCTTGCCCCGCACGAGGTCGGAGGCGGCCGCGATCTGATCGGCGGTCGCGATCACCGTCGCAGAGAGCTCCCGGCCTTGCCGGTCGTTCCGGCCCCGCCAGTCATCGAGCGGGCTGATGCCCGCACAGCCGATCGCGACCTCAACCTGCCCCTGGCGCCAGGCGCGGCCGAAACTGTCCGTGACCACAACGGCGACCTTTGCTCCGGAGGCGGTCTCCAGTTCTGTCCTGATGCGGCGGGCGGAACCGTCCGGATCGAGCGGCAGTAGAATTGCCTCATCGGGATTCATGGTGTTCG
>JBGAOF010000125.1:0-6305 GCA_044221915.1 Solirubrobacterales bacterium | reverse complement strand
GAAGTTGAAATCCCGGCCCGGTTCCACTCCCCTCAGATGGAAGCCAGGCCGGTTCGCGCCGGTCACGAAACCGCCTCCGGCGATCGCCTCGTCCTTAAGGATCCGGACCTGCGCGCCCACCGGTCCGATGTAGCCGGGAGGGCCAAGCTTCTCTTCGATTTCCTCTTCGCGAGCCGGCCTGGACTCCGCGCCTAGGCAGTTGTTCAGCTTGGTCTGGTTCACATGATGGTCGCCGCGAACCAGAACGAGCACGAACTCACCGGGCTCGGTGACCATCGGGACAGCCTTGATAAGAGCTCCGGGGTCAACGCCAATTGCGGCCGCGACCGCATCGACGGTTTTCATCCCGGGGGTCTCTATCTCGACCGGGACGGCAAGCTCCTCGCCCTTCCCGACCGGCTGCGGATTAGCCGAAGCCACCTCGATGTTTGCCGCATAACCCGGAGCCAGCGCGATCATGTCTTCGCCGGCGCCGCAAGGAGCCATGTACTCGTGGGCCCCGGAACCGCCCATCATTCCGACGTCGCTCTCGACTCTGTACCACCTCAGGCCGCTGCGGTCATAGATCCGGTCATAGGCCTCGATCATCCGCCCGTAGGTTTCCTGAAGGCCCGCTTCGTCGCGATCGAAGCTGTAGGCATCCTTCATCACAAATTCACGGGTGCGGAGGATCCCGGCTCTCGGCCGGGGCTCGTCTCGCTCCTTGATCTGCACCTGGTAGACGAGCTGGGGCAGGTCCCGGTAGGAACGGATCTCATGGGCCATGTGACCGGTTACGCATTCCTCATGGGTCATCGCGAGGACCATCGGTGATCCCTTGCGGTCATCGAGCCGGAAAAGTTCGTCAATGCCGATCCGGCCGGTCTTCACCCAGGGTTCGGCCGGCTGGAGGATCGGCATTGAAATCTCCTGGCCCCCGATCCGGTCCATTTCTTCCCTGATGATCTGCACGATCTTGCGGTGGGTACGCAGCCCGGCCGGAAGGTAGGTCCAGAGGCCGGCTCCCATCTGGCGGATCATTCCGGCCCGGACCAGCAGCTTGTGGCTGATCGCCTCGGCGTCGGCGGGCGGGTCTTTCAGTGTGGGCAGCAGGCTGCGCGAGATCCTCGTCATCGAGGGGGCAGACTATCTTGCGGGCAGGACTTCGGCCTCCGCGACCCGGTAGAAGTCGGGAGCGTCCGTTCTCCCTGGAATCCCGTCAATTACCCTCCGGCATGAATCAGAAGGCTATGGGTGGGAGGTGCCGGCGTAGGGCGCCGACGACGTTTCGGGTCGAGGAGGCGGTCTATGCCGGCACCTCCCCAACGCACTAGGCCCGAGTGAACCTGCGACCGGCTGTCGGAGAGATCTCCTCGTCGACCAGAACCCTGTCATTCTCAGGCTTCTGGGAGGCCTCATGCTCCATCCTGGCGATCTTTTCCGGGGTCAGGTCGCCGGCGTTTTCGTCTTCGATCTTCTTGACCCAGGCTTCGCCTTCGGCCGATTCCGTCTCATCGAACTCGACCTGGCCTCCCCGGTCGAGCGAGCGGTCGATCTGTTCGAAGAGGGTCGCGACCAGTTCCGTGGTCGGCACCTTCTTGATCGCCTTGCCCTTGGCGAAGACCACACCTTCGTTCCTGGCTCCGGCGATCCCGAAATCGGCTCCCTTTGCCTCCCCGATCCCGTTGACCGCGCAGCCGAGCACCGCCACTTCAATCGGTTCCTCGTAGCTCTCGAGCCGCTGCTCGACTTCTGCCACAACGGCATCCATGTCGAACTGGAGCCGGCCACAGGTCGGGCAGGCGATCAGAACGGGGCCTTTCTCCCGCAGCTTCAGGGCCTTGAGGATCTCCCAGGCGACCTTGACTTCCTCTTCGGCGTGGAAAGTCGAAAGGCTGATCCGCACCGTGTCGCCGATGTTGTCGGCCAGCAGGGCTCCAAGCCCGACCGAGCTCTTCAGCGAGCCGGACCACCTCGTCCCTGCTTCGGTGATGCCGAGATGAATCGGGTAAGGGATCTTCTCCGAAAGCAGCCGGTTGGCGGCAATCGTATTCGGCACATTCGTTGACTTGATCGAAACCTTGAAGTTGGTGAAGTCCAGACCTTCCATGAGCTCGACGAATTCGGTGGCCGCTGTGACCAGAGCCTCGACCGGGTTTTCGCGTTCGAGCGCGTGGAGGTGCTTCGGCAGCGAACCGGAGTTGACCCCGATCCGCATCGGCGTGCCTCGCTTGTTCGCGAGTTCCGCCACTTCGGCGACCTTCTCCCGGCCGCCGATGTTGCCGGGGTTCAATCGAATGCAGTCGGCTCCTGCCTCGATCGCCTTCAGGGCGAGCGTGTGGTTGAAATGAATGTCGGCGATGATCGGAATCGGCGACTGCTTGACGATCGTCCTCAGCGCCTCGATGTCCTTGTCACGCGGAACCGCGACCCGCACCACATCGGCACCTGCCTCGGCCACCTTGTTGATCTGCTCCATGGTGGCGGCGAGGTTGGCGGTCTCGGTCTTGGTCATGGTCTGCACCACCACCGGGGCGCCTCCCCCGACCGGAACCCGGCCCACGAATATCTGTCTCTTGGATGCCACGAAGGTCCAAGGCTACCGGAGCGCCATCCGGGCCAAGGTGTTTCCCGCGGTCCCTAGCGTCCCGCCCAGGCCTCCAGAACCCAGCCCAGGTCCTCGCTCGAAGCGGCGGGATCGACGATGAGCTGTTTCGGATCTGGCTCGGTGGCCTGCCCGCGAATCCGCCGGGCTGCGGAACTGATTCCACGGCCCAACGCACCGGGCTTGCGGCGTGGCAGGATGCCGCGGTCGATCCTCGCATCGGCCTCGTGGACAAGTCCCAGCCCGAGAGCGTTGGCCCCATCCGTCCACTGGAGGGCGGCCAGGATCGCGGCCTCGAAATCGCCTTCAACGCCGATCTCCGAGCAGGCCCGCAAGGCGATCGGAGCGGCCGCCAGCTGAGTCACAGACAGCACCGGATACACGACCGCAGCGGCTCCCCGCACGGGATCGACCAGCCCGGGCCAGGCGCCATCCGGGCGTTGGAGCCCGAGCAGGCTGTCAGCCAGCAGCCGGGCGGCGGCAAGATGCCGGTCCAGACCCGAGCGAACCAGATGGCAGAGCGCGTGAAGCAGATGAAACTGGCTGGTGACGGGTACCGCCCGGCCGAGTCTCCGGTCGTGCACATCTCGCGCCAGTCCGGTCTCCGGGAGGATCCGCCCGGCCAGTTCACCGGTCACCTCGTCGACCAGGCTTCCTCCCAGGTCACCGGTGAGGACCCCGCTCTCGGCCAACCCCGATGCGAGCCAGGCAAGCTGTTCCAGCGGAACGCCCTCGAACCCGCGCGTGCTGGCCCGGCGGATCAGGCTGTCGATCTCGCCGATCGCGTCACCTCCCGCTCTTGACTCGGCCCACAGGGCAAGGCCAAGATCACCGAGCGTAACGCCCGTTCCACCGAGGTCACCGAGGATCCTGGTACGCAGGGCGCCGGTCGAGAATGGCTGTTCGCTTCCTGCTTCGTCGGCGCGCAAGAGACCGAGCAGGACCACGACCCCCGCTTCGAGAGTGGTGCCGGGCTCGGTTTCGTCCTCCACCCCTTCGATCCTGGCTGTGGCGCGGAAAAGCCCGCTGGCTACCTGGAGTTCCGGCAGCCGGGTGAGCGCGATCCGTTCAAGGATTCGTCCTTCGATCATTTACACCCGGTCCGGTATCTGCGCGGGGATGCCTGGGAGCGGGGAGGCCGGTTCAATTCGAGTAGAGCTCCTCGATCTCCTGCCGGTATTTCTCGGCGATCGGCTTGCGCTTCAGTTTCATCGTCGGCGTGAGCTCGTCTCCCCCCGGCAGCCATTCGCCGCGGATCAGCTTGAACTTCTTGATCTGCTCGACCCTCGCCAGCTTGCTGTTCGCCTGGTCAACCGCCGCGCGGATCGCTGTTTCCACCCGTTCGTCGCCGACCAGATCCTCGAAGGATGCGTCGATCCCGTGCTGACCTGCCCAGACCGGAGCGAAATCCGGGTCCAGCACGATCAACGCCACGTTGTAGGGACGCTCGTCACCGATCGTGACCGCCTGGTTGATCAGCGGCGAAGAAACCTTGATCTGGGCTTCGATGTTGGCCGGCGACATGTTCTTGCCGGCCGCGTTGATGATCAGTTCTTTCTTGCGGTCGAGGATCGTGACGTAGCCCTCGCTGTCGATCTCGCCGATATCCCCGGTGAGAAGCCAACCGTCAACGATCGTTTCCGCCGTCTTCTCGGGCTTGTTCCGGTATTCCTTCATTACGAAGGGGCTGCGGCACAGCAGTTCACCGTCCTCGGCAACCTTCATATCCACCCCCGGCACCGGCGGCCCCACCGTGCCGATCTTGATCCTTTCGGGCGGGTTGATTGTGATTACTCCGCAAGTCTCCGAGAGTCCCCAGAGCTCCCCGACCGGGATGCCGATCGCATGGAAGAACTCCAGGACTTCGGCCGGAGTCGGGGCGGCACCGGCGCTGACCGCGACTGCCTCGTCAAACCCCAGCGCCACCCGCAGGTTGGAGAAAAGAGCCTCGTCGGCGGCCGCAACCCCTGCCGCCAGTTCGGCCGGAACCTCCTCGCCGGCCTGCTCGAGGCGAACCTTCTGAATCGCCGCGTCAAGCCCGGCCTGGGCCTTTTCCCGCTGTTCTTGGGGCAGCGAGGCCAGGTTGCTTTCCAGGCCGGCCTTGAGCTTCTCCCAGATCCGCGGCACAGCGAAGAACCAGGCGGGTCGAACCTTGGGCAGAAACTCGATGATCCGTTTCGGATCCGGGCAGACATGAACTTCGAGGCCGTGCATTATCGGTGTGTAGTAGTTGGCTCCCCTTTCGGCGATATGCGCCGCGGGCAACCAGGAAATAACCCGGCCGCCTTCCTCCGGCATTCGGATCACCGAAGACATGACCGAAGTGAGCATTGACATCAGGTTGCCCTGGGTCAGCAGGACCCCCTTGGGTGGGCCGGTGGTTCCCGAGGTGTAGATCAGGGTCAGGGGATCGTCCAGGCCGACTTTCGCGGCCAGCGGTGCCGGATCAAAATCAGGATCCATGGCTTCAAGCTCGGCCAGAGTCATGTCGCCGCCCTCGCCGCCGATCACGATCACTTTCTCAAGTTCGGGGAGGTTCTTCCTTGCCGCGAGGAGATTCGGCAGATACGCCGGTTCGGTGATGATGATCGCCGCACCCGAATCTTCGACCACATATTCGATCTGGTCGGGTGCCAGGGTCTGGTAGACAGAAAAGGGAAGGGCTCCGATCGATACGGCCGCGAGGTCGATCGGAATGAATTCCGACCTGGCACCGAGCAGCATGCCCACCCTGTCTCCTCTTTCGACGCCAAGGGCCCTGAGCCCCCCGGCTATGGCCCGAACCCGGCGGTCGAGATCCTTCCAGCTCAGCTCGACGCCTTCTTCCTCCGACTTGATCGCAAGGCCGTCACCTTTCCGTGCCACAGTTGCCTGAAAAGCCTCGTAAAGGTTCCTGTACTCCGGTTGTACGGCGGGAGCGCCGCTGAATTCGGTCACCGTCTCGGACATCTGCACCTGCTCCTCCTCTGCTCTCTTCACAAGAACCTGCGCCCGAAATCTATCCGAGTCCGCGCCGGAAATCGACCCGGTCCCGCTGCCACGCTCAGCGGACGTTGAAACCTTCGCCCGTGAGCCGGCCTATGTCGTTGTTCAAGCCCAGCAGGAAAAGTCCGATGACCAGGGCAAAACCGATCAGGCCGGCCCGCTCCATGACTGCGAACGGAACCGGCCGCCCACGAATCTTCTCGACCACACTCCAGAAAATGTGGCCACCGTCCAGAGGCAGAAACGGGAGCAGGTTGATTACTCCAAGGGAAAGACTGATCAGGGCGATCAGGGTGAAGGCCTGCCGCGCCCCGACATCGACTGCCTGTCGGGTTACCTCGTAACTGCCGACAACGCCCGAAAGTTGTTCGCGCTGCTCCTTCTGGTAGAGCCGCGAGAGGGCTGAAACCGTGCTTGAAGTCACGAACCACATGTAGTCGAGCGAAATCCGGGCCGCGCCGACCGGTCCGGGATTGGCGTCCTCGAGGCCGAAGGCGAACCCGAGTCGGCTACGCTGGACCTCGGCGTCATAGACCGGCGTGATCCGCAGGGTCTCTTCCGCCCCGCCCCGCTCGACTACAACGGTCGCCGGTTTGGCCGCCTTGCAGCCGTCGGTCTGTTTTCCGGCGCAGCGATGCGAGTTGATCTGGTCGGCGATTTCTTCCTGGCCGCCGCTGACTCCGTCGACAGAGATAATTCGGTCGCCCTCCTTGAGCTTCGCGGCAGCCGGGGTCCC
>JBGAOF010000124.1:0-6358 GCA_044221915.1 Solirubrobacterales bacterium | reverse complement strand
CGGCGCGCTGGTCGGCGTAGAGCGGCGGCCGTCGTTGCCCCCGCCCTGCGAGGACGGCTGGCCCGCGAACGCCGGCGTGGCGTGGGTGCGGCTGCGCTGGGAGCGCATGGCCGCGGCCATCACCGCCGCGGCATCGATTCCGGGAACTGTCCCCAGCGCTTCGAAGAGCTGGTTGTCATCGTCGAGCAGCAGCGGTGTGTTGAAGTGGAGCAACTGCAGGGTTCTCAAGGTCCGCCATTCCGACCCCGGGAAAAGCAGCCGGGCGGCGGTGATCACCTGGCATGCTCTGGCGCTGGTCGAGGGCCGGCGCTTGGCCTCGATTGAGAAGGGCATGCCGAACCGGTCCCGGAGGGCTAGGTATCTGGTCGCAGCCTCGGCCGGCGGATACGGGGGTGGATGGAATTCGTCGGAAAGCCCGATCACCGCCAGATGCCACTCGAGCTGATCCCGGTAGCGCCACTCGATGGTCCTCAGCGCGGGACTGGCCGAATAGCCCCAGGGGCAGGATGGATCGTTGAACAGAAGAGCCTTGATGCGAGCCATGGGCAAACCCTAGATGTTCAGGCGGAAGCGCTTCCCGGCTAGACTCACGATGACCGAGACGCGGCAAGAGCCCTGAACCCGGCATGGCTGGCCGCGCTCGATAATCCCGGCCCTGTTCGTTTTCGGAATTTGGAGTGCAATGAAGCTGACTACCGGTTTGCTTGTCCTGATCCTGTCGTTTGCCGTTCCGGCTGTCGGTCTGGCCCACCAGGGAAATTCCAACTACCGGTCGGAGATCACCTCGATTGAGCCGGAGTCCCTTGCGGCTGGTCTCGATGTGACGGTGGTCAATTTCGATGATCACGTCAGGATGGTCAACGACAGCGGGAAGGATGTGGTGATCCTCGGCTACTACGACGAACCGATGGCCCGGATTCTGGCCGACGGAACGGTCGAGGAGAACCTGAACTCACCTTCCCGCTATGAGAACCAGGACCGGTTCGCCGAGGTGGAAATACCCGACCGGGCCGACGAGAAGGCCAGGCCCGCATGGGAGAAGACCGGCGAGAACGGAATCTATGAATGGCATGACCATCGCTCTCACTACATGAGCGAAGGGGTGCCCCCACAGGTCAAAGACGAGTCCCGGAAAACGAAAGTCTTCGACTACACCATTCCGATCGAGGTCGACGGCAGGCCGGCCACTATCAAGGGAACCCTGACCTGGGCCGGAACCGATTCCAGTGTGCCGCTGATTCCTTTCGTGATCCTTGGCCTGGCAGTAATCGCCGCAATCGGGTTCTGGCTGATTCGCCGCCGGCGGGAGGCCTGAGATGAAGCCCCGGCCAAAGAAATGGCCTGCCCTTGCCCTGATCCTTGTCTGCGCCCTGATGAATACGGCGGTGGCCACGACGGCCTGGGCCGGGACCACGGCAGGTGGCGTTCAGCCCACCGGCCAGTCGGCCGAGGTCAGCCGGGCCACGGAAGATCCGGGTCAGGCAGCGGGAGCCGGGGACGGCATCCCGGCCCGGACCGGGTCCGCAGGAAAGTCAGATTCTCCGGGGGGTGTCGACACCGGCGCTGACCGGTCGGACGAAGAGGGCGGAGGCAAGGATCTTCTCCTGGTGATCGTTGCCGGACTGGCGATCGGGACGGTCGCCGGGCTGCTCATCCGGGCCCGCCGCGATAGGCAGGCGAGGCCTGGTGACGGGCCGTGAGCCGGGGTTCTCAGCGTGGCCGTCGGCGCCGCCCGGCAGGACGGCGGCCACGGCTTTCAAGTCGGTCCCGGCTTGACTCCCTGGCCGAGACCTCGCGCATGCCGCGAACCTGGGAGTAGAGGATCTCCTCTGCGCAGCGCTGATGCCAATGTGAATGCTCGGTTCCACCGGCCTTCCCGACGTACTGGACCACGACATGTTCGTCGCCGATCTCGATTCGGCCGCGGCAACCGAGGCAGTTGTAGAACTTCTGCGAGATCGAGCGGATGATCCAGATCTCATCACCCTCATCGGTATGACCGGTGAGCGAGGTGCGGCGGTTGGGCAATCCTTGGAATCTCGTCAAAATCCCTGCTAACGGCGAGTTTGGAGGAAATCGGCTGGAAGGGGCGAAATTGTCGGCGTGAGCACAGTGACCGCCGAAACAAAGACCCTGTCAACTTACATCCAGGATCGGATCGACGAGTTTTCCCGCTCCCAGAAGGATGTTGCCCGATACATCGTGGACCACCTCGATGAAGCGGCTTTCCTGACCGCGGAAGAGCTGGCCCGTCGCGCCGGCACCTCATCTTCGACCGTAGTCCGGTTTTCCCAGGCGCTTGGCTTCGAGGGTTACCCGGAGCTGCAGGCATCGGCTATCGAGGAATACCGCGCCACCGTCGGTGGGGAGGAGGGCGGTGGACGCATGCTCTTCTCCTTTGACCACTCGGAGTTCGAATCGTCGCTCGGCGCAGACCACGCGAACCTTGAGGAAACAGCCCGCAAGTTGAACCAAGGTCAGATTGACGAAGCCGTGGAGGCTCTTTCGGGGGCCAGCCAGGTGGTCATCGTCGGAACCGACCAGATGGCGTTTTTTGCCAGCTACCTCAGGCATACGCTCAGCCTGCTTGATATCCGGGCCGAGATTGTCACCTCCACCGCCGGACCCTCGCTCCAGCGGCTGGGCAGGGTAGATGAGGAAACCCTGCTGATCACTCTTTCGTCAGGTCGCTCTCATGCCTTGCTGGCGCGGGCGATGAAGCTGGCTGGACATCGGGGTGCCCGGACTCTCGCGATCGCCGATGCCACCCTGTCGGATGCGGTCAAGAAATCCGACATGAGTCTCTACTTCTCGTCCAACAGCCCTTCTTTCCTGCGTTCGAATACCGCGCTGATGGCTTTGGTCCACGCTCTTGCCTACGGCGTCTACTCCCTTGGCGAGGAAGAGCACAGCGAACGCATCCGTGCGTACAAGGTGAAGTAGCCGGAAAAACTCACCGTCGGGGCATCCGATGGCTGGCGCTCTCTATATTTGGGAGTGATGGCTGAAGAAGCGACGTATCGAGTCAAGACGGGCCTGGCAGAAATGCTGAAGGGCGGCGTGATCATGGATGTGGTCGATGCCGAACAGGCGAAAATTGCCGAGGAAGCGGGGGCTTGCGCAGTGATGGCGCTGGAGCGGGTGCCGGCCGATATTCGCAGGGACGGCGGCGTTGCCCGCATGTCGAACCCGCGGATGATCAAGGAGATTCAGGATGCAGTTTCGATCCCGGTGATGGCGAAAGTGCGGATCGGTCATTTCGTTGAAGCCCAGGTGCTGCAGTCGCTCAGCATTGATTTCATCGATGAGTCCGAAGTCCTGACCCCTGCCGACGAACTGAACCACGTTGACAAGTTCGAGTTCGATGCCCCCTTCGTTTGTGGCGCAACGAACCTCGGGGAGGCCCTGCGCCGGATCGGCGAAGGTGCCGCGATGATCCGCTCGAAGGGCGAGGCCGGCACCGGCAACGTCGTTGAAGCGGTGCGCCACATGCGCGAGATCATCGGCCAGATCAAGCGTCTCACCACGCTCAGCTCAACCGAATTGCCAACCGCCGCGAAGGAACTCCAGGCTCCGCTGGAACTGGTCCGCGAAGTGGCCACCAGCGGCTGGTTGCCGGTGCCGGTGTTTTGCGCCGGGGGTATCGCAACCCCCGCTGATGCGGCATTGATGATGCAGCTGGGGGCCGAAGGAAATTTCGTCGGCTCCGGGATCTTCAAGAGCGACGATCCGGAGCGCCGCGCCCGGGCGATCGTCGAAGCGACCACCCACTTCAATGACCCCGACCGGATCGCCGCCGCCTCCGAGCAGCTCGGTGAGGCGATGCCGGGCATCGAAATGGCCGCCCTCGGCGAGTCGGAACGCCTCGCCGGACGCGGCTGGTAGGGCCTCGGTCCCCGGGAAAACACCCCTTGTGGAATCTCCCCGGGTTGGTGTCCTCGCCGTCCAGGGTGGATTCCAGCGACATGTAGAGCACCTCGAGGCGGCGGGGGCCGTGGCGGTGGAGATTCGTCTTCCGGCTGACCTTCAGGGGCTGGACGGACTGATCCTGCCCGGTGGTGAAAGCACAACGATCGCCATGGGGATTGAGTCGGCCGGGCTCGAGGACGGGATCCGCCAACACCACGAGGCTGGTCGGCCGGTTCTCGGTACCTGCGCCGGCATGATCCTGGCCGGGAAGGAGCACCTGGGCCTGATCGACATCACGACCAGAAGGAACGCCTTTGGTCGCCAGCTGTCCAGTTTCGAGGAGGACATAGACCTGGGGGGGATCGTCGACGGTCCCTTCCGGGCGATCTTCATCCGCGCCCCCTGGGTCGAGTCGGCCGGTGAATCAGTCCGGGTGCGGGCCGAAGTCCGGGGCCATCCCGTCGCGGTCAGCCAGGGCAGCGTGACGGCCCTGTCCTTTCACCCGGAACTCACCCCGGACAGCCGGATTCACCGCTGGTTTGCGGGTCTTTGCCGGCCCTGAGACCCTCAAGGGCCGCTTCGGCGGAGTCACCCGCCTGGCAAGGGTGAGCCGGCCAGCATGAAAAACCAGGCGAGGAAAGCAATGAACGCGATCAGGACCGACCCGATGATCACGACTTCGATCAGGGAGGGCGGATTTCCGGTCTTTTCGCTGTCGCGGAGGCTTTTCATCCAGCCCATCCGGATCGGACCCACATCCCTTGACCCGGTCAGTCTCACGTAGACCTCATTCAGCCGTCCGAGGATCCAGGCGACCAGCAGAATCGATGCGATGGCCCCGAAAAGCACGATCAGATAGGGGCCGAGGCTGGGAAACTGGGTATTGGCGAACTGCGATCCGATCCAGAGCCAGGCCAGGGGAATCACCGACCAGAGTGAAAGCGCGGCGAGCAACATCACGGCCGCCACAAGGCCGGCAGCGAAGGTCCTGCTGGTCTTGTGTTTGCCCTCGGGAATCATGAATCGTGCTTGTTCATAGAATCACAGCATGTCCGGTCACTCAAAATGGTCATCGATCAAGCACAAGAAGGGCGCCGCCGACGCGAAACGCGGCCAGCGCTTCACAAAACTGGCCCGGGCGATCACGATCGCGGCCCGGGAGGGCGGGGGGGACCCGGACGGTAATCCGGCTCTTGCCACCGCAATCCAGAAGGCCCGGGCCGATTCGATGCCGAAGGCGAACATCGAAAGGGCGATTGATCGCGGCACCGGGGAGGGCGCCGACGCGGAGGTCGTCGAGCGCATCCAGTTCGAGGGTTACGGTCCCGGTGGAACCGCAATTCTCGTCGAGGCCCTGACCGATAACCGCAACCGGACCAGCGCCGAGGTCCGCCACGCTTTCACCAAGCATGGCGGCAGCCTCGGGGAGCCGGGCTCGGTCGCCTGGATTTTCGAGACGAACGGAGTGGTGGTGGTCGCCGGCGATTCCCATACCGAGGACGACCTGATTGTCGCGATCGACGCCGGAGCCAGCGACGTCGTCGAAGAAGAAGGCAAGCTGCGTATCCTGGCCGAGCCGGCCGACTTGACTGCGGTCCGGCAGGCGGTCGAGGCGGAGGGGATCGGAGTCGAGTCGGCGGGCCTGGAGGTGATCCCGAAAAACACGGTCGAGATCGCGGGCCCGGAAGCGGCCACCCTGCTCAGGCTTCTGGACGCGATCGAGGAGCAGGACGACGTCAGCGAGGTTCATGCCAACTTCGACATTCCCGAGGATGTCCTGCGGGAACTGGCCCGGGACTAGCCCGGACACTGATTCGAACATCCGTGTCTGGTACTGCCAGGTTCACAAAGACGCAAAGATTCATGAAACAGATGTTCACAAGAGCCGGTTTTTGCGGTACTTTTCCCACGGGTAGGGAGAACAGAATTACCCGAGGAGAGATATATGAAGTTGAAAGCGAAGATTGGTGCGTTCGTCGCAACCGCTGCTGTCGCCTGTGCGATCGGAGCGGCACCGGCTCAGGCCGCACCGTCCAATGTGGCCCTTCCGAGTGCCGCTGACCTCAGCGCTCTCTGTGCCAGTTCGAGCAACGCCAGCGTCAACGCGCTGTGCTCGAAGGCGGTTGAGGCTTACAACAACTGCAGCAAGCAGACCAGCTCGAAGGGGCTGTCGGCCTGTCTGGCCGCGGCCGCGAAGGGCATTGTCGGCTCCGGCATTCCGGCCTCCGGTGGCGGCAACGTTGCCGACATGATCGCGAAGCTGAAGGCGCTGATCGGCGGCAAGACCGGTGGCCTCAGTCTCGGTGGCTTTGATCTCGGGTCCATCCTCGGGAAGCTGGGTAGCAAAGGAGGCATCAACCTGGGCGGCCTGCTCGGCAGACTGGGCGGCTGACCAACTCTCCATGTGTGTGAACTCCGGCCGCGCCACTGGCGCGGCCGGAGTTCGTTA
>JBGAOF010000123.1:0-6358 GCA_044221915.1 Solirubrobacterales bacterium | reverse complement strand
AAAGCCACCAGATCCGGCGGGTTGTCGAATTCGCCGTAAAAGCCGCGGACTATGTCCCGGTAGGCCTTGCCCAGGCTGTGGACCGCGCGCTGATGCCGGTCGTCGGTGAAGATCCCCCCGGGCGAGTCGAGCCGACAGGCCCTCAGATCGACCTTCTCGAGCGGAACCGGCCGCAGCGGATCCTGGCCGAAGCCGAGCATCGGAATGAGGCCCTTCGAGGCCGCGACGATCTCCTCATGGGGCTGCTGCTGGTCCTCGTATCCCCAGCCCCAATGCTTGAGCGCCCGCATGACCTACCAGTGGACGCCGCGCAGCAGATGGGCGAACGCGACCGCCTCGGTCGAAGGTGCCTTCTCGGCCTCCCCGTCCTTTTCTCCCTTTGCCGCCTTCGAATCAGGAAAGAGCTTGTAGCCGGTGTTGAGGATCGCATCCGATGCCTTGGGCGAGAGGCTGTACATCAGCTCGCCGAAGTTTCCGAGCTTGGTAGCGACCTTCTTCGGCTTGCGGATCATCGCGTCTGTGATCATCTCCGCCGCCTCATCCGGGCTGATCGCCGGGAAGGCGTCATACATCTTGGTCGGGGCGATCATCGCGGTCCGCACCAGCGGCATGTGGATGGTCGTGATGTGCACCTTGTCATCGATGATCTCGGATCCGATACACCGGCTGAAGGCATCCAGCGCGGCCTTCGAAGCCACATAGGCAGAAAAGCGGGGAGCATTGGTCTGGACGCCGATCGAGGAAATGTTGATGATGTGCCCGGACTTGCGCTCGCGCATCCGTGGCATCAGCTTCAGGATCAGCTTCAGCGAACCGAAATAGTTGAGCTGCATGGTCCGTTCGTAATCGTGGAAACGGTCGTAGGAAAGCGCAACCGAACGCCGGATGGAGCGACCGGCATTGTTGACCAGGACATCAACGTGACCATGCTCGGCCAGCACCTCATCGGCCATCCGCTCGATGTCATCGGTGTCGGAGAGGTCGGCGGTGTGGATGAATGCCTCCCCGCCTTCCTCGGCGATCATGGACTGGATCTCCTCCAGCTTGTCCCGGCTGCGGGCGACAAGCAGCACCTTCGCACCGGCCGTCGCCGCCTTGATCGCGGCCGCCTCGCCGATTCCGGAGGAGGCACCGGTGATCATCACGACCTTGCCGCCGATCGCACCGCCAAGCGAGCGGTCCTTGAACAGGTCGGGATCGAGGTTGCGCTCCCAGTAATCCCAGAGCGTATCCGCGTAGGAGGCCAGCGGCGGCACCGCGATGTCGGTGCCTTCGAGCGCCTCAAGGGTGTTGGAACAATCGAATTTTGTCGGGTAGTTGATGTAGACGAGGACCTCACGGGGGATGCCGAGGTCATGCAGCACCGAATCGCTGATTCGCTTCACCGGCGGCAGCATCATCAGCCCGCCACGGACGGCCGGCGGCACCACATCGAGCATCTGCGGGTCAAGTCGCATCGACATCTGCGGTGCGTTCGCGGAACGGGCAAAGAGGTTGATGATCTGTCCGGCCCGGAGCGGCTTCGGATCGGTCAGATGGAAAACCATCTCGTCCTTGCCGTCCTGATGACTGATGTGGTCAATCGCATCGGCGACAAAATCGACCGGGACCACGTTGATCTGCTTGCCCTCGATCCCGACCGTGGGCGCCCAGGGCGGGAGGATGTTGCGCAGCTTCTGGATCAGTTTGAAGAAGTAGTAGGGACCGTCGATCTTGTCGATCTGGCCGGTTTCGGAATGGCCGACCACAATGCCAGGCCGATAGACACGCCAGGGCACAGTCGTCCGTTCACGGGCGATCCGCTCCGATTCGTGCTTGGTCCGGAAGTAGGGATGCCTGTCGAGATCCTCGGCCTCGTCAAAGAAATCTTCCCGCCAGGTGCCCTTGAAGAGTCCGGCTGCCGCAATCGAACTCACGTGATTGAAGCAACCCGCCTCGATCTGGTTGGCGAGGTCAACCGCATTGATGGTGCCTTCGATGTTCCCGGCCCTTATCGTCTCTTCATCGGCCTCCATGTCGTAGATCGCTGCCAGGTGGAAAAAGGCACCGATCCGGCCCTTGAGCTCGGCGATCTTCCCGGCATCCAGACCGAGATTCGGCTGGCTGAGATCACCGACCACCGGCACTATCCGATCGCTTTGATCACCCCAGCCCGAACGCATCTCCTCGAGCCTGCCGCGTGAGCCTTCACGGACCAGGACGTAGAGCGTTCCCTCCCGCTTCAGCAGCCTCTCGATCAGGTAGCGACCGATAAATCCGGTGCCTCCGGTGATGAAGTAATCCACGGCTCCTCCTCCGAGCGTCTGACGCAATTAGCGGGCTAGCCGAGACCCTACAGCCACGACCAAATGAAGGTTAGGGAGGGGGAGGCTGGATTTCTTGATCCAGTCTCCGCTCAGGGAGGCAGGCGAGGCGGCCGGAATACGTACACTTCGGACAATGGCCGAAGCAACTGCTGTTGATGTGACGATGCCCGAAATGGGGGAGTCGGTAACCGAGGGAACCGTGCTCGAATGGCATGTGGCCGCCGGTGACAGGGTTGAAGAAGGCCAGACCCTGGTCGAGGTTTCCACCGACAAGGTGGACGCCGAAGTCCCGGCCCCGGCGGCTGGCGAGATCGCCGAATTGCTGGTCGAACCTGATCAGGTGATTCCGATCGGTGCGGTGCTTTGCCGGATGATCCCGGGAGCAGGCTCCCCGGCCGGAAGCACCGCGGCTCCGGCCAAGGCAGCCTCCTCCGCCCCTGCCCCGGACACGATGGATGTCGGTAACGGCCGGGCGACACCGATCGCGAAGCGGGTCGCGGCCGCCAGGGGCCTCACACTCGCCCAGGTCGACGGGACCGGCCCCGGAGGCAAGGTCACCAAGGCCGATGTGCTCGCCGCCGGCGATGGCAACGGAAACGTGGCCGCCGACCGGGAGGAGAAAACGCTGCGTGGCCCGGCCGGGATGCTGGCCAAGGCGATGGACGAGAGCCGCTCAATCCCGACCGCCACTTCTTTCCGCACCATCGCGGTCGACACGCTCGACGCAAAACGCAAGGGCCTCAACGGCGCCCTGGCCGAGCGTGGAATGAAAGTCTCGTTCACCCATCTGGTCGCCTGGGCGATCGTGCAGGCCGCCCGCCAGTGGCCGGTGATGGCCCGGCACTTCGAGCAGCGGGACGGCAAGAGCCTCTCGGTCTCCGATGGCCAGGTCAACCTCGGCATTGCGGTGGATGTCGAGAAGAAGGACGGCTCCCGCAGCCTCATGGTGCCGGCGATCAAGGGCGCCGACCAGCTCGACTTCCCCGCCTTCCACGCTTACTACGAAGACCTGATCACCAAGACCCGCGAGAACCGGCTAACTCCCGATGACTTCGCCGGGACCAACATCACCCTGACCAATCCGGGCGGGATCGGAACGGTTGCCTCGGTGCCGCGGCTGATGAACGGCCAGGGCACAATCGTCGCGGCCGGGTCGATCGCCTACCCGCCCGAATGGTCACATGCCGACCGGGAGAAGATCGAGCAGATCGGGGTTTCGAAGGTGATGACCCTTACCTCGACCTATGACCACCGGATAATCCAGGGGGCCGAATCGGGCAATTTCCTCAAGACCCTCGAGAGCCTGCTCGCCGGAGATGACGGTTTCTACGAAGCGGTCGCCGGTGATCTCGGCGTCGACGGGGCCGTCCTTGCCGCAGCCCAGCCCAAGGCGAAGCTGGCCCCACCGCTCTCTGCTGCGGCCGCCCCTGCCCCGAGTGCGATCGCCGAGGCACCCACCCCGGAGTTGCTCCAGGCGGTACAGGCGGCGACTTCGCTGCTCAAGGCCTACCGGACCCACGGCCACCTCGCCGCGAATCTCGACCCGCTTGGCGCCGAGCCGAAGGGGGACCCGGCCCTGGATCCGGAGACGGTCCACCTGACCCCCGAACTGATGGCCCAGGTACCCGCATCGATCCTGCGGATCGGAGTGCCCGGCGAAACCCTGCTGGAAGCCCTGCCGCGGATGAAGGCGGCCTACACGGGATCGATCGGCTACCAGTTCGAACACATCTCCTCTCACAGCCAGCGGGTCTGGTTGCGTGAAATGGTCGAGACAGGAGCCCATCGCAAGGCGCTGGACAAGGAGGAACAGAAGCGCCTGCTCGACCGGCTCATTGACGTTTTCGAGTTCGAGCGTTTCCTGGAGAAGGCCTACCTGGGCCAGAAGATGTTCTCGATCGAGGGCCTCGACTCGATCGTCACCATGCTCGACGAGCTGACCACCCTCGCCGCCCGCGGCGGTGCCGGCAAGGTAGTGATCGGCATGGCCCACCGTGGCCGCCTCTCGGTGCTCGCCCACACGGTCCGGCGGCCGGCCGAGGCGATCTTCGCCGAGTTTGAGGGTGGCAAGAGAATCGAGGACGTCAAGGCCGTTGCAGCGATCCCTCATGGCGGCACCGGTGACGTCAAGTATCACTACGGTCACGAGGGTGTGGCCGAGCATTTCGACGGCACGAGCATCGGGGTTCACCTTTACCCGAACCCGAGCCACCTCGAATTCGTCAATCCGGTGGTGGCCGGCGCCACCCGTCATTCCCAGGGCAGGGTCGAGGGCCCTGAACTGAACCAGGACCCGGTCCGGGCGGTACCCGTTGTCCTGCACGGCGATGCAGCTTTCCCCGGCCAGGGCGTCGTTGCCGAAACCTTCAACCTCCAGTCGCTCCAGGGCTATTCGGTGGGCGGCACGATTCACATCATCGAGAACAACCAGATCGGCTTTACAACCGACCCGATCGAGGGACGCTCGACCCCGTACGCCGCGGACATGGCCAAAGGTTTCAACGTGCCGATCATTCATGTCAATGCCGACGATGTCGAGGCCTGTTCCCAGGCCATGCGCCTGGCCATGGCCTACCGTGAACGCTGGAACCGGGACATCGTGATCGACGTGATCGGCTACCGCCGGTTCGGCCATAACGAAACGGATGAGCCGGCCTACACCCAGCCGCTGATGGCGACGAAGATCAAGGCCCACAAGCCGGTCTCGGAGATCTACACCGAGAAGCTGATCGAGCAGAAGGTGGTTACCGGCGCGGAAGTCGAAGCCGCTGCGGAAGAACGCCGAAGCTCACTCAAACAGACCCTCGATGACCTCCGCAAGAAGATGGATTCCGGGGTCTATGAAGATCCAACCGTGACCAATATCGGCACCGGGGAGCTCGACCGTTCGGCCAGCCCGCCCGTCCAGACCGCGGTGCCGGCCGACCGCCTGCGCGCGCTCAACAAAGCCCTGATCGAGGTGCCGGCCAGCTTCACCATCCACCGGAAGCTTCGCAAGCCGCTGAACCGGCGAATCGAGACCCTCGAAGATGGCGACATCGAGTTCGCCCATGCGGAAGCCCTGGCCCTGGCTTCGCTGATCACCGAAGGCAAACATGTCCGGATGACCGGCCAGGACACCGAACGCGGCACCTTCTCCCAGCGGCACCTGGTCCTGCACGACGAGAAGACCGGGATCAAGTATGCGCCGATCCAGCACCTTGAGGACGCGACCGCGCCTTTTGAGCTGCACAACAGCCCGCTCTCGGAGATCGCCTGCCTTGGGTTCGAATACGGCTACGCGTCGTCAAACCCGGATTCGCTGGTTCTCTGGGAGGCCCAGTTCGGTGATTTCGCCAACTCCGCACAGGTGATAATCGACAGTTTCATCGCCTCGGGTGAATCGAAGTGGGGCATGACCTCCAGGTTGACCTTGCTGCTGCCCCATGGCCATGAAGGTGCCGGCCCGGAGCATTCCAGCGCCCGGATGGAACGCTTCCTCTCGCTGGCCGCCGAAGGTTCGATGCGGGTCGCCAACCCCTCGAATGCGGCTCAGTACTTCCATCTGCTGCGCCGCCAGGCGATGATCAAGAAGGCCCGCCCACTGGTCGTTTTCACCCCGAAGGGCCTGCTCAGGCAGTCCGCCGCCGCGGCTTCCCTGGAACAGCTCACGAATGAGCATTTCCACTTCATCCTCGATGACCCGAAGGCGGTGGAGCGCCGGGACAAGGTCGAACGACTGGTGCTCTGCTCAGGGAGGATCTACCACGACATCGACGTCGCTGATCTGCGTGAAGGTGCAGAGCGGGTAGCGGTGGCCCGGGTCGAATTGCTCTATCCCTTCCCCGGGGAACAGCTGACCAGCCTGTTCAAGGCCTATCCAAACCTGAAGGAAGTTGCCTGGGCTCAGGAAGAGCCGGCCAACATGGGTGCCTGGAGCGTAATGCGCCGCCGGCTTCCGTACCTGCTACCGGAGGGTGTGAACCTCGAGTACGTGGGCCGCCCCGAACGTTCCAGCCCCTCGGAGGGCTACTCGGTCGCCCACATCCGCGAGCAGGAACGCATCGTGCTCA
>JBGAOF010000122.1:0-6447 GCA_044221915.1 Solirubrobacterales bacterium | reverse complement strand
GGGGTGATGCTGGTCATCCTGATCGGCATGGTGGTCTACTTCCGCAAGCGTCACTGGCTCTAGCGAGGAGCCTGCCGGGGGCCGACTCGCCCCCCGGGTAGCCCGCCGGTCCACGAAACCGGGGAAGCGCCGGGCCGGGTCAGCCGCTGCCCGCGACCAATAGGATTGGTCGCCGATGACCGAGAACCGCATCTGGGCTCCCTGGCGCCTCAAGTACGTGAAGGACGCCGACAAGGACAACGAGGACCAGTGCGTATTTTGTGCCAAGCCCGCCCTGGGTGATGACGAGACTGCCCTGGTCGTCCATCGCGGAAAGTCCGCGTTTGTGATCCTCAACCTGTACCCGTACACAAACGGGCATCTGATGGTTGCTCCCTTTGATCACATCGGCCGCATCCAGGAGATTCCCGACGAAACCACGACGGAAATGATGTCGCTGGCGAAGCTGGCGATGAGTCGGCTCGAGGATGTCTATGGCCCTCAGGGCTTCAACGTCGGTTTCAACCAGGGACGATCGGCCGGGGCCGGCGTCGAGCACCACATACACATGCATGTGGTACCCCGCTGGGGAGGCGACACGAACTTCATGCCGGTGATCGCAGACCACCGGGTCATGCCGCAATCCCTCGAGGAGAGTTACCGCGTGCTGCGCGGTGCCTTCGTCGACAACGCCGGTCCAAATAGCGAAAAAACGCCACAAGGCGACTGATCAGCCCCGGCATCGGGAAGGAAAGGCCCACAATCTCCATCTTCAAGGCATATGACGTGCGTGGTCTTTACGGCGAGGAAATGGACGAAGGCACAGCGGTCGAGATCGGCCGCGCCTTCATCCTCACCCTGGCCGAGCTCGTTGAAAAGGACCCTCGGGACCTGAAGGTCGGACTCGGGCGCGACATGCGACTTTCGGCCCCCGGGATGGCCGCCGCCTACCGGTCGGGCATGGTTGCGGAAGGAGCCCATGTAATTGATGCCGGCCAGGTCGCCACCGAGATGCTCTACTACCTGGTCGGAAGCCGCGGGCTCGATGGCGGCGCGATGTGTACCGCTTCCCACAACCCGAAGGCCTATACCGGAGTCAAGCTGGTCCAACAAGGCGCGCTGGCCCTTTCCGGCGATGCTGGAATCGGCGAGATCCGCGACCGGATCGAGGCCGGTCTCGGACCGGCACCGGGTGGGGGCAGCGAGGAAGAGACCGACATCTGGGATGAATACCACCGGGCCGCACTTTCGTTTGTTGATCCGGAGAAGATCAAGCCGATGCGGATCGTGGTTGACGGTGGCAACGGCATGGCGGGTCCGATGATAGGTCCGATTCTCGAGCGGTTGGGAATGGACCTGGTCAAGCTGTATTTCGAGCCGGATGGCAAGTTCCCCGACCATGAACCGAACCCGCTTCTTGAGGAAAACCGCAGGTTGATCATGGAGACCGTGAAGCAGGAGGGGGCCGACCTCGGGATCGCCTGGGACGGTGACTCGGACCGCTGCTTTTTCATCGACGGTGACGGTCGCTTCTGCGATGGTGACTTCATCTGTGCCCTGCTCGCCCGTTCGGCCCTCGCAAGCGAACCGGGTGCGACGATCCTCTATGACCCCCGCTCCAGCCGGGCGGTCCCGGACATCGTCGCGGCGGCCGGTGGCAAAACCGGACTTTCGCGGGTCGGCCATGCCTTTTTCAAGCGGCGCATGCGCGAAGAAGGTGCGGTTTTCGGTGGCGAGGTCTCTGGCCACTATTACTTCCGGGACTTTTTCTGTGCCGATTCAGGGTCGATACCGGCCCTGCGGCTGCTGGAGCTGCTCTCCACCGGAGGCCGTACTCTTTCGGGGCTGATGGAGGAGTTCCGGTCGAAGTACTTCATTTCCGGCGAGATCAACTCGGAGGTCGCTGATCCGCAGGCGAAGATGGAAGAGATCGAGGCAATGCATGGCAACGCGCGGATCACCCACCTCGACGGGGTCTCGGTCGACTACGACGACTGGCATTTCAACGTTCGGCCATCGAACACTGAACCGCTACTGCGCCTGAACCTGGAGTCGCTGGTCTCGAACCGGGACATGCAACAGAAACGAGATGAAATCCTGGCGATCATCCGTGGCTGAACCCGAACCGACACCCGAGTCGGAGGCCGCGATCTCGCAGGCCAGGGAATGGGGAATACACACAATCCCGGTCCCGACACCATTCGCGGTCGGCCGGGTCAATTGCTACCTCCTTGAAGGGGAGCCGCTCACCCTGATTGACGCGGGTCCCCGCTCCGAAAAGTCATTGAGAGGCCTTGAATCCGGTGTCGCGGCGGCCGGCTACCGGCTAGAGGACATCGAACTGATGGTGGCCACCCATCAGCACATTGATCACATCGGCCAGATCAGCACGGTGACGGAACGTTCCGGGGCCGAAGTGGCGGCAATCGACCTTTCGGTCGCCCGGCTGGCTGACTTCAACTGGGGTTCCGAGCGGGAGGACCAGATGGCAGTCGATCTGATGGTCCGCTACGGCGTGCCGGGTGATATTGCCAACGTGCTGAAGGAAGTGACCGCAAGCTTCCGGGAACTTGGCGGGCCGGTCACCGTGAACCATCCCTTCGCCGCCGGACAGTCATTGATGATGGGCTCCCGTCGATACGAGACTTTCCATCGCCCCGGGCACAGTCCTTCCGACACGATCTTCTGGGATGCCGAGCGAGGCCTGCTCTTCGGTGGCGATCACCTGCTTTCTCACATTTCATCCAATCCGCTTATCTCGAAGCCGCTGGATGACAGCCCGGGCCGGACCAGATCACTGGTCAACTACCGGGAGTCTCTCCGCGAGACCGCGAAGATGCCGGTACAGATCATGCTTTCCGGTCACGGGCTGGCAATCACCGACCACGCGGGACTGATCAGAAAACGCCTGGCCAGCCAGGACCGTCGCACCGAGAAGATCTACAGCCTGGTCGCCGAGGGTCACCTGACGCCGCACGGCATCGCCAGCGCGATCTGGGGAGACATCGCTTTGACTCAGGCATATCTCACGCTCTCCGAAGTCATCGGCCATCTCGACATCCTGGTCGAGTCCGGCCGGGTAGTCGAGCATGCCGGCGATGAATTTTCCACTTTCGAGGTGGTTACATGAACCCCGCGCAGCCGGCCACCGGCGCGAAAGGCAAGCGCCGGATGCTGATCATCGTCAACCCGTACGCGACCACGGTCTCCGACCGGCTCAAGAACCTCGTCATCTACGCCCTGCAGGGTCGCTACGAGGTTGAGGTCGAGGCAACCGAGAGCCAGGACCATGCAACCGAGATCGGACGGGATGCCGTCGACGGCGGCTACGAGATCGTGGTCGCGTTCGGCGGGGACGGCACAATCAACGAGGTCGCCAATGGCCTCGCCGGAACGGACATACCTGTCACCTTTCTGCCGGGCGGCAACACAAACGTCGTCTGCCGGACGCTTGGCATCCCCAACGACGTGGTTGACGCCACCGAGCACCTGCTTTCCCTGGCCGACGATTTCCAACCGCGCAAGATCGACCTCGGCAAGGTGAACGGCCGCCATTTTGTTTTCTCCTGCGGGGCCGGGATCGACGCAACCGTGGTCGAGCAGGTGGATGCCAACCCGAAATGGAAGCGCCGGGCCGGACCGTGGTTTTACTCCTGGGTTGCGACAAAGGGCTATTTCCGGAATTACATGCGCGACCCGGTCCGCCTGGAGCTGGAGGTTGACGGCGAGACCCACTCCGGGGTGACCGCCCTGGCCCAGAACTCCGACCCCTTCACCTATTTCAGCAAGCAGCCGGTGAGGGTCTGCGAGAACGTATCGATCGACGACGGCACCCTCGGCATGATCCTGCTGAAGCGGGCCAATCTTTTCGACATGGGCATGGTTGTTCCCCGGCTTCTCACCGACCGGCTGAGGGCGAACCGGCACGGCCAGGTAGAGGCGTTCGAGCACTTCACCAAGGCCATGATCAGGTCCGGATCCCGTGACGAACAGGGCCGGATCAGGGAGTTCCCGGTACAGGTTGACGGCGACTACATCGGCACCTTCGAGGAGGTGACGCTGGAGGCCGACCCGGGCGCGCTAACGATCGTGGCCTGACCCTTGAGGCCGGTCCTCTCCCCCGTTACGATCGGTTCATGGCCACAGCTGAAATCACCATCTTGCCGATCGGACGCGAAGGGGCTTCGATCGGTGATTTGCTCGTTGAAATTGCGCGTCACCTCGGAAAGCAGGACCGGGTCGGATTCCAGATGCATGCGATGGGAACCTCACTTGAGGGGGAGGCGGCCGACATATTCAGCCTCGCTGCCGAGATTCATGCCCTTCCCTTTCAGCAGGGGATTCCGAGGGTGTACACGATCCTCAAACTCGACCAGAGGGTTGACGCCGAGCAGACCCTGAAATCAAAACTCGCCTCGGTCAACGACCGGGTTTGAAATTCCACAGCGACCAACCCCGGGAAGAGCAGCCCCCAGTTGATCGCCCCGGCCGGCTCAGCCGGCCGGATTGACCCGGTGGACGTCAAACACACCCTCGACGTGGCGCATCCGGTTGATGCACTGCTTGAGCTGGCCGGTATCCCCCACCTCGATCACGAACCGGTTGCGGACCATCGGAGCGTTTGTGGCAAGTGATGCCGAGATGATGTTTACCCCGACCTCCGAGAAGGTTCGGGAGAGATCCTCAAGCAGACGGGTCCTGTCGTAGGCATCAATCTGGATCTCGACCCTGAAAGTAGCTTCGTTCTCGCCTTCCCAGGCGACGTCAACCATGCGTTCCGGGGATTTCTCAAGGTCAGCCACGTTCTGGCAGCTGGCCTGATGAATGGTGATCCCCCGGCCGAGCGAAACGTAGCCGACGATCTCGTCCCCCGGCACGGGCCGGCAGCATTTGGCGAGGCGCAGGGAGACATTGTCCACACCCTCCACCTTGATTCCGAACTCGGAGGCCTCGCGGATCGCCCGGCTGCGTTTCGGGGTCCCGGATTCGATGTTCTCGACCGGGGCAGGCTCGATGATCTCGCCCTGTCGCAGGCGCTGGATCAGCTTGTTCGCTGCGGTCCGGGCCGGAACCTTGCCCTGGCCAATCGCGATGTAGAACTCTTCCGCCTTGCGGAACCCCATCTCCCGCATGACATCGGCCAGCATCGGTGAACCCGAGAACTTCTGTGGCGGAAGATCACGCTTGCGCAAGGCTTCGGCCAGGGACTCTCGGCCAAGTCGCTCTGCGTCCTCGCGACGCTCCTCCCGGAACCAGGCCCGGATCTTGTTCCGCGCACGGCTCGTACCAACCAGTTTGAGCCAGTCCCTCGAAGGCCCGCGGTTCTTGTTCGCGGTCAACACCTCGATAATGTCGCCGGATTTCAACTGATAGTGAAGCGGGACGATCTTCCCGTTCACTTTCGCCCCCACGCAGCGGTGCCCGACATCGGTGTGGATCGAGTAGGCGAAATCGACCGGGGTCGATCCCGCAGAGAGGTTCATGACCTCCCCTTTCGGCGTGAAAACGAAGACTTCATCTTCGAAGAGGTCCTCTTTCAACGACTGCAGGAACTCGGTCGGGTCCTGCTCTGATTCGGCTTCAACAAGCTGCCTGAGCCAGGTCATCTTCTGTTTTGAGGCCTCGCTTCCACTCCCGCCCTCCTTGTAGGCGACATGGGCTGCGATGCCGTACTCGGCGAGCCGGTGCATCTCCGCTGTCCGGATCTGGATTTCCAGCGGTTTGCCCTCAAGCCCGATGACCGTCGTGTGGAGGGCCTGATACATGTTGGCCTTGGGCATCGCGACGTAATCCTTGAAGCGGCCCGGCAGCGGCTTCCAGAGCGAGTGGATGACCCCTATCGCTCCGTAGCAGTCCTTGACCGAGTTGACGATCACCCGCATCGCCGTAAGATCGAAAATCTCGTTGAACTCCCGGCCCTTCTTGGTCATCTTTGTGTAGATCGAATAGAAGTGCTTGGCCCGGCCGGCGATCTCCGCCTCGATCCCGACCTTTTCAAGTTCCTCGGCCAGGTAGCGGCCCGCGTCCTCGACGAAGGTCTCCCTCTCGGTTCGCTGCTGGGCGACCAGGTGCTTGATCTCCGAGTACTTGCGTGGATGCAGGGTCGCGAACGCGAGGTCTTCGAGCTCCCACTTGATTGCGTGAATGCCGAGACGGTGGGCAAGCGGGGCGTAGATCTCCAGGGTTTCCCGGGACTTGAGAATCTGCTTCTGCTTCGGCAGCGAACTGAGGGTCCGCATGTTGTGAAGCCGGTCGGCCAGCTTGATCAGGATCACCCGCAGATCGGTGGCCATCGCGACCATCATCTTGCGGTAGTTCTCGGCCTGTCGTTCATCGCGGCTCTCGAAAGTGATCTCGGTCAGCTTGGTCACGCCGTCGACGAGCTTTGCGATCGTCGGGCCAAAATAGATGCGAATGTAATCGATTCCGAACTCGGTATCTTCTGCGACGTCGTGGAGCAGCCCGGCC
>JBGAOF010000121.1:0-6506 GCA_044221915.1 Solirubrobacterales bacterium | reverse complement strand
AACCGTTAAGTGCTTCGACTCGTCAATCAGCACGGAGAGCGGCCGACCGGTGACCTCCTGCTGGTAGCAGGCAAAGACTGCATCCCTTCGCTGGTCGGATCGGCGCATCTGACAAGGATATTGGTTCAGACCAAGAAAACAGACCCACCCCCAACCCCACCCCCGGTGGGTCGGGCGGGGAGATCCTGGTGATCGGATGTGTCAAAACGTTGCACCCGTCGTGACATACGTGAGGCTATTTCCGACAGCTTGGAGTCGTGACCAACTTGGAGCTGACCGAATTGATCTCCGCCCTTGCCAACCGGCAGGATGGAGTCCTGACCCGGAAGCAACTCATCTCGTCCGGGGCGAGCGAACACCAGATCGATTCGCGAGTCAAGAACCGAACACTGAGGAAACTCTACGCCGGCGTCTACTCCTTCGGGCATGATCGCCTCACGTCGCAAGGCCGACAGAGGGCGGCGTTGATGGCCGGAGGGCCGAACGCGGTGCTCTCGCACCGCACCGCTGCCAGCGTTCTTGGTCTGCTCCCACCCAGCCGGACCCTCGAGGTGATCCGGAGTTCCAGCCCTGACCCTCATCGTCCGCCGCCCGCCCACGCAAGCAAGGCGATCCATCCCGGGCTGGTGATTCACCGGACCAGATCGCTCACCACAGACGAGGTGACAACCCGCGCTGGCATGCGGGTCACTTCGGCGACCCGCACCGTCATCAATCTGGCCGAGCGGGAGGCACCGAAGACTCTCGACATGGCGATCAGGAGGGGCGTGGCGGGCGGGTACCTCGATCCCGCCGAACTGATCCGGACGGTCCGTTCCTGTCGCGGCCGGAAAGGGATAGCGAAGCTGAAAAAGGTGCTCACCCGCTGGGATCCCGGGAAGCTCCGATCGCGGTCGGAGATGGAGAACGGGGTCAGTGATATCTGTCGGGATTACGGCATCCCGCCTCCGCTCATCAACGACCTCAGAAACGGCTACGAGGTCGACTTCCAGTGGGACGGGTCGCGAGTGCTCCTGGAAACCGATGGTCGGGCCTTTCACCTGAGCCGGGCAGATCGGCACCGTGACTACCAGAAGATGCTTGACCTGAATGCGGGAGGCAACACCGTCTGCCGCATAGATGAGGACATGGTGTTTGGGGAACCCCACAGACTGGGCATGATGCTCAGAAAGCTGCTTGAAGACGAAGGCGTGGTCGAGCTTCAGCCGATTTCGCCCCAGCCGGTGGCAGTAAGCGACCGGGGGCCGCCCTGGTCACGGTGTTCGCAGAGATAGATCCCCTGCCAGGTACCAAGATGGAAACGACCTTCCCGCACCGGCAGCGCAAGGTCGAATCCGGTCATTGAACCCTTGATGTGAGCCGGTATATCGTCCGCCCCTTCCAGGGTATGGGTCCAGCGGTACTCACGTGGTTTTTCCGGAACGACGGCATCGATCCATGACGAGAAGTCGCGGCGAACATCCGGCGATGCGTTCTCGTTCAGGGTGAGTGAAGCCGAAGTATGTCTGATCATCAGGTGAACAAGCCCAATCCGAAGTCCAGCGAGCTCGGGAATTCCCCGTTCGACCTCGTTGGTCACAAGGTGAAACCCTCTGGTCCGGGCCTCAAGGGTGAAGTCACGCTGAAAAATCTCCACACCTGAACCGTACTCATCCGGCCCATCAACACTCCCTGTCCGGCTCGCAACCCCAGGTGGGTCGGAAAACCGGTGTTCGTACCGGGAATCCGACCCACCTCAACTGTGGTTGCCGACCTAGGCACGTGGGGGCCGGCCTTTCGGGGGCGCGAGGCCGCACAGGGCGCCCGACCCCCGCCGCGACGGCCAGCTCAGGCCCGGGAGACGTACTCGCCGGTCCGGGTGTCGACCCGAATCACTTCGCCTTCGTCAATAAATAGCGGCACCTGGACCTCCACCCCGGACTCAAGGGTGGCCGGCTTGCTGCCGCCCCCCGAGGCGGTGTCGCCCTTCAGCCCTGGCTCGGTCCTGATCACCTTCATGTCGATCGCGCTTGCGACCTGGACATCGGTGGGATTCTCATCCACAAACAGCACGTCAACCTCATCGTTGGGCTGGACCCAGCGCATCGCGTCTGCGACCAGATCACCCGGAAGTTCGATCTGGTCGTAGGTGCGGCTGTCCATGAAAACAACCGCATCACCGGATTCATAGAGGAACTGCATCTTCCGCGACTCGGTTCTGACCGGGCGAAACTTCTCCCCGGCGCGGAAAGTCTTGTCCTGCACCGACCCGTCGTCGATCTTGCGGAGCTTGGTGCGGACAAAGGCGCCACCCTTGCCGGGTTTCACATGCTGAAACTCGATGATCCGGTAGATCGAGCCATCAACTTCGATGTGGGCGCCGTTCTTGAACTGGTTCGTGCTGATCAATTCCTGCTCCGGGTCGGGGAAAGTCGGACAGGGCAGATTAGCGCTTCAACGGCCGATCAGAGTCGCCTGTCCGGCGATCGGGGAGACATGCCCGAGGTCGGCATAATGACCTCATGACGACAATCCCGCCGCTGCTCGACGAACTGCTCCGCACCCCCGCTCCTTCGGGATACGAAGCCCCCGCCTCCGCCGTTTGGCGCAAGGCTGGCAGTTTTGCCGAGATCACAAGTGACGGGCTCGGCTCCAGTGTCGCAACCGTGCCGGCCGCGGACGGCGGAGATGATGCCCCGCTGCTCGCGGTTGTCGGCCACATCGACGAAATCGGCCTGGTCATCACTCACATTGACGAAAAGGGCTTTCTTTATTTCGCACCGATCGGCGGCTGGGACCCCCAGATCCTGGTCGGGCAGAGAGTCACGATCAGCGGCCGTTCCGGGGTGGTGCCGGGGGTTGCCGGCCGCAAGCCGATCCACCTGCTTGATCCAGAGCAACGCAAGCAGGTGGTGAAGCTGAAGGAGATGCACATCGACATCGGCGCAGGTGACTACGACGAAGCGCTCGAGCTCGTCAGTGTCGGTGACCCCGTGGTTATCGATAGCGAGCCGCTTCCGGTCGCGGGGGGGCGACTGGTTTCCCGGTCGATGGACAATCGCCTCGGTTCATATGTCGCGCTCGAAACGGCCCGCCGGGTTCAGGAAAACGCCTCGACCCGGATCCGGTTTGCCGCTGTGGCAGCCGTCCAGGAAGAGATCGGGCTGTTTGGGTCACGCACCGCAGGTTTCACCGTTCGCCCCGACCTCGCGGTCGCGATCGATGTCACTCACGCCACCGACGCGCCCGGGATCGACGAGAAAGAGGTTGGCAGCCACCCCTTCGGCTCGGGCCCGGTGATCGGACGCGGCTCGACACTCTCGCCGCGGGTCTTCGAACTGTTGCGGGACACGGCCGAAAACGCCGGCCTTGATTACACGGTCGGTGCGAGCGGGAACGCGACCCATACCGATGCCGACTCGCTCCAGATTTCGCGGACCGGCATACCGACCGGCCTGGTTTCCATCCCGCTCCGCTACATGCATTCTCCGGTCGAGATGGTTGACCTCGGCGATCTCGAGGCAACCGTGCAGCTGATGACGGCATTTGCCGAGTCACTTGACCCCGGGGTCGATCTCACCCGCTGATTCTCCGGACCGCGCGCCGGCCTCGGATTCCGGTACGGAAATGTTCAAAAACAATCTGTCCGGACGGCGCAACTTCACGCTGCAATCCGGTCTAGTATCTGTGATTCAAGTCACATGACCGGTCGGCTTCGGCCGGTTTCAAATCAGGCCGGATTCTCTACCGGCCAGCGGAATCAGAGGGAGTTATCCGGAGAGATGAACCAGCACTTGGGAATTCCGAACACTCGCCGCGCTGCGGCCTTCGTGTTCGCGCTGATCATGGCCTTCGCGCTGACGGCAGTATTTGCCGGCGGTCAGGCCGAGGCAGGCAAGAAGAAACCGGCCACAGTGGCGATTGCCAGCGTGGCAACCAAAAACCAGCAGCAGCTGCTCAGCCAGAAGAAGCTGACGGTGAAGGTGAGGTCGACCGGCAAGGCGACCGCGACCGTTTCTGCTTCCAGCAGCAACAAGAACAACTTCTTCAAGTCGGCCAAGGTCAAGTTCACGAAGAAGGGCACCAAGACTGTCAAACTTGCGCTCACTCCGACAGGCAAGACCCAGCTTGGCAAGTGCGGCGCCAAGACGGTCAAGGTTCTCGCCAAGTACAAGAAGGGCAAGAAGAACGCCAAGTCGGCGAAGTCGAAGAAGCTCGCCAAATGGGCGGGCAACGACGACTGCATCGACTACGTAACCGTTCCCCTCGGCGACAGCCCCGAGACCTGCGACTTTCTCGACCAGACGATCTGCCTCCAGCCGTTCCCCAACGACTACTACACGGTGGCGGACAGTTCGACACCGACCGGCAAGCGCCTGCACCTGGACCCGACCTCAACGCCGGCCAATACCGGCAATCCGTCCCCCACGAACCTCGATGTCACTGACATCAACCGGGCCGACGGTTTCAGCCCAGGCAACCTGATCGTGCTGAAGGTACCCGGTCTCGATACCCCCGCTGCCTTCAACAACACCGGCCTTGTGCCACTGAATGACATCAGCGACTACAAGCGGGCCGATCAGCCCGTCCTGCTGATTGATGCGGCAACCGGCGAGCGCCAGGCCATCTGGGCGGAGCTCGACTCGAATCCGACCAGCGTTGATCCGACCTACGGCCCCGACGGGCCCGACCCGGGAAACGACCCGGATCTGATCAGCGCGGGAGGCATCAACGCCAATCCGTCGAACACCGGTCCGGTCAACTTGATCATCCGTCCGGCCAAGAACCTTGAGTTCGGGCATCGCTACATCGTGGCGTTCCGCAATCTCAAGGACGCGAGCAACAACGCAATTGCGTCGCCGCTCGGGTTCCGCGTCTACCGCGACAATCTGCCGACCAAGCAGGACATCGTCGAAAATCGCCGTCCGCACATGGAGTCGATCATCAACGACCTCACGAGCAAGGCCGGCGTTGACCGTTCCAGCCTCTACATGGCCTGGGACTTCACGGTCGCATCCCAGCAGAGTGTGACCGGGCGTGCCACCACGATCCGCGACGACGCTTTCGCCCGTCTCGGTGACACCAACCTCGCCAACCGGAAGATCGAGGGCAACAGCCCCAATGTGGATGTTCTGGCCTGGTGCGACGCGCAGGATCCTGGCGCCGCGACCTGTGGCAACAACTACCCGGGTCGGGGCCCAGGCGATTTCAACCCGTCCAACCCGATCACCTCGCCGGTACCTGGCTCCAACGAGCAACGGACCGTTACCGGCTACATCCGTGACGTTCCCTGCTACCTCAACAGCGCCAACTGCGCCCCCGGCGGGAGTTTCACCTTCAATTCAAATGGTGAACTCACCTGGGACGTGAACAGCAAGACGGATGTGCCGTTCCTCTGCACGATTCCCAAGTCAATCGTGAGCTCCGGGACTGTTGTTCCCGGTGGGTCCGGTGTCTATGGCCACGGCCTGCTCGGCCTCCTCAGCCAGGTTCGCTCGGGCGGTTCGACCCGCGAGGTCGGAAACGTCAACAACTCCGTCTGGTGCGGAGCGAACTGGGATGGATTCTCCGGGCTCGATATCTCGGTGGTTATCAATTCGCTGATGAACATGAGCAACTTCAACAAGGCCGTTGACCGGATGCAGCAGGGCTTCGTCAACTTCATGATGATTCAGCGGGCGATGATCCACCCGAACGGGTTCGCCGCCGAGCCGGGCTTCCAGATGAGCTACAACGGGAATGTCCCGGTTACGAACCCCGGCACGTCGGCGATTGACGTCAGCGCCGGCGCCGATACCCGTGGCTACTACATGGGCATCAGTCAGGGCGGCATCATGGGCGGCGCGTTGACGGCGCTCTCCCCCGATGTCGACCGTGGTGTTCTGGGAGTCCCGGGGATCAACTACTCGACCTTGCTCCGCCGCTCGGTGGACTCGGACGAGTACTTCAAGGACCCGACCATCGGTCTGTACAAGAACTATCCGGACCTCGCGTCCCGTCCCCTGCTGCTCGCCCTGATGCAGCTGCTCTGGGACCGTGGCGAAGGCAACGGTTACGCCAACAACCTGACCGATAATCCCCTGCCGAACACCAACCAGCACGATGTGCTGCTCCGGGTGGCCCTGGGCGACCATCAGGTGACGAACTTCGCCGCCGAGGTGGAAGCGCGCACGATCGGTGCCAAGCGTTACGCGCCAACCCTGCTCTCGTCCCGGACCTGGGATCTGGATTACGAGGCCCTGCCTCCGATCTCCACTTTCCCGACCCCGGCCGGCGAGAGCATCATGGTGTACTACGACAGCGGACCGCCGTCCTTCACGGGATCACGAGGCATCGGCGTAGCAGTGCCGCCGCTGGAAAACGTGCCGCCGCGGCCCGAGTGGGGCTTTGGACGCGATCCCCATGGCGATCCCCGCAACTCGGCTGACGGCATCGCCCAGGGACTCACCTACTTCAATGTGCATACGGCCGCCAACCCCGGAGGGGAGATCCGCGGTCAACTGCTCCCGGTTCCCTGAGTTCTAAGT
>JBGAOF010000120.1:0-6591 GCA_044221915.1 Solirubrobacterales bacterium | reverse complement strand
GTCCCCGGGCGAGCACTTCCGGAGAATCGAGAAGGCGGAACTCGGCAATTATTGCCTCCAACTGCCTCCTCGATTCTCCAGCCGTCGGCCCCTTCCAGGCTTCGCCCCCTAAGCGTCCGGATTCCCTCGCTCGATGCACAATTGTCACGGTTATCGAGCCACGTGTGAGCCTTTTCCCGGCAGGGTGGAGGGATGGAGGTCTCACAACTGCCAGCCGATCGAACCGTTGTTGATCTGCCCACAGGCGACCCGCCCGCAGGCAATCAGCCCGCAGGCAATCAGCCCGCAGGCGACCTCAGGGATCTCTATCGATACATGGCAGCGCGAGATTTCGTGGCCAGCCGGGCTGAGCTGCTAGAACGGGGTTTCGGGCGGCACCAGTTGACCAGCTGGAGGAAGAGCGGACGCCTGATCAAGAACTTTCGTGGCATCTACTCGTATGGACGGGACATTCAGACACGCAGGGAAGCACTGCGGGCCTCGTTGCTGGTGGCTGGATCGGAGGCAGTCCTGACCGGCAGGGTGGCGCTGGAAACCTGGGGCGCGGTCAAACCGCGGTCGGAGATTCCCCGCCTCATCGAGGTCGCAACCACAGTAGACCGGGCGGGCCACCACTCCGGTGATTCTCCCGCCCTTCGGAATACAACGGTCAGGGTCCTGAGACGGAACTTCGAGGTTGAAGACGTCCGCAGGCGGGACGGCCTTGCCGTGCTTCGTGCGACCTTGGCGTTAATCGATTTCGCGGCGACTGCCTCGGAGACCGAGGTGCGCTTCGCCTTTCTGGAACTTTGTCGGCTCCGGCTTTTCGACCGTCAGGAACTGGAACTTTGCGTCCGCCGGGCGACCGGCAAGCGAGGGGTTGCGAAGCTCAAGCCACTATTCGGCTTGTGGGTGCCAGAGCTGCAAAGGATCCGGTCTGTTCTCGAAGGCCTGTTCGTGCTCGCCTGGGTGGAACGGGGTCTGAAGATGCCGGAAGTGAACGAAAAGATCTTCGGTCGGGAGGTCGACATGCTCTGGCGCGAAGAAAAGGTGATCGTTGAGCTGGACGGCGAGGCTTTTCACTCCGACCCCGTCGCCAGGAGCCGGGATCTGGAAAAGCAACGGTTCCTCGAAAGCAAGGGATTTCGGGTGATCCGGGTCACCTGGAAAGAGTTCATGGCGGATCCGGCTGGTGCAATCGATCGGATCGCCAGGGAACTTGGCCTGACCTGAGGCTGGCGCGTGAGATTGACGTGGAACATCGAGAAGGCAGTTGGAGGCGATAATTGCCGACTTCCGCCTCCTCGATTCTCCGCAGCGGGAGAGGCCGGCTGGGGGGTGCCGGGATGATGGCGGGTGGGTCCGTAGGATTCCGTGGCGATGATTGAACTTCAGTCGCATTCCGTTGTCTCTGATGGCCAGCTTGAACCCGCCGGGGTTGTGGAAGAAGCAGCCAAGGCCGGGGTTGAGGTCCTTGCCCTCACCGATCATGACGGGGTGGCCGGTGTGCCGGAGGCAATCGAAGCCGGAGAACGACTGGGCGTGGAAATCGTGCCTGCGGTTGAAATGTCCTCAGTGCACCGATACGCCGAGGACCTTCATATCTGCGGCTACTGGGTTGATGTCGAGAGGATCACCCCGGCCTGCGAGCGGGCTCAGGAGGAGCGCCGGAACCGGGCCAGGCAGATCGTTCAGAACCTCCGCGACCACGGCTTCGATCTGACCTTCGAGGACGCGGTCCGTGAAGCGGGTGCCGCCGATGCGATCGGGCGCCCTCACATTGCCAAAGCGGCAGGAGCGACCGGCAATCTGGGTCCCTTTTTCGAGGAATGGCTGGTACCGGGAGCGAAAGCCTTCGTATCCCGCGAATGGCCCGACGCTAACGAGGCCTGCGCGCTGATCCGCGAGGCGGGTGGTGTGCCGGTGATCGCCCACCCCTACTGGGACATCAAGGTCCCGGCGCAGGTCGAGGAGCTGATCCGTGCCCTGGACATCGGAGGCATCGAGGTCTTCTACCCGTCGCATACGAAGGCACAGACGGAGCATTTGCTGAGGCTGGCCGATGAGCTGGGAGTGGCCTCCACCGGCTCTTCCGACTACCACGGTCCGACCCACAAGACCTTCAGCCGCTTCGGCGCTTACCAGACCTACGGCCTGGGTGAACCCGAGCTTCCGCCGAAGCCCTAGGTGAGTGGGTCCACGGATTGAGAGTACCCGTGGGGCGAAAGTAAGGATTTCGGGGCAGGTAAGCCGAAGTCGACGTTATCGAAATTCCACCGTCGACCCGAAGGGGTCACGATGGTTGGCCAGCCCCAAGGCACCTGGGCGGGAGGTATGCCTCCAGCTATTCGAACCCGTCGAACGTGACGGGTCGGTCACTGTGATCGGCGAGACGGTTACTCCGGACAAGAATTCGAACAAGCCGCTGTCGGTCTTGACGCGGTGATTCTCAGGCCACGCGCAAAAACGGGACTGGCAAAGGGCGCACCTCACCCCGATCCGCCAAGGAATCGAACCGATCTTCCACACCCTGAAAGACATACTCACCCTCGAACGCCACGGAGCCCGCACCCTCAACGGCATCAGAACCCCCTCTGGCTGCCGCCTCCTCTCGCTCGTCGCCGGCATCACCCTCAACCACAAACTCGAACGATCCAACAGATCCCCAATCAACTACACAGCATGACGGTGAAACTTCTCATCTAGCGCGAAAAGTCGGTCATTGGCGGACAAAACGTTGTACAACATAGGTTTGACAACGTCTGTTGGCGGACCTATGATCGTCCGGCGATGCCTCGATATGTAGATCACGATCAGCGCAAGAGGGAGATCCTCGACGCGACCTCCAAAGTTCTGGGCCAGGGTGGCCTGAGCGCCCTGTCCTTCCGGGCGGTGGCGAAGGAGCTCGGGGGATCGACGACCCTTGTGACTCACTACTTCGGCTCGCAGGCGGAATTGCTCGATGGTCTGGTCGGCTGGCTGGTCGATGACTGGGAGGCCGACCTGGCGGACCTGGAGCTCGGGGTGGAAGACCCGCACGAGCGGTTCACGGTGTTCCTCGAGTGGCTGGTGCCGAACACCAAGGAGGGTTTGCTCCAGGAGCGGGCCCGGATCGGGCTGCTGGCCGAGAGTCAGGTCCGCCCCGAGACCAAGGAGATGTTCGACGTGTGGGACGCCCGCATCAGGGGTCTCATCCGAAACCACCTCAAGCCGATCGTGCCGAAGAAGGATCTCGAGATGCGGGTGGACATGATCCGGGTGCTGACCAACGGAATCACCTTCTCCGCGATCGAGCACCCGGACGACTGGTCCAAGGAACACATGCAGGCCATCCTCGATCAGTCGCTCAAGGACATGGGCCTCACCGCCTAGCCTGTCTCAGAACTTCTGACCGAGCTGCGGCAGCACGGGCCACTCGTGCTGGGCGCTGAGGATTTCGTTGTCGTCCTCGAGGACCAGGACCGTCTCCTCGAGGGAGAGGATGGTCGGCTTGTCGACCGCCGGCTCGAGCGCGAACACCGACTGGTCGGGAACGATCAGGTCCGGGTCGGATTCGGCCCAGATCAGGAAGTCCTCGTGGGCGTCGAGTCCGATGCCGTGGCCGAGGAAGAAGACGTCCCAGATGTCGAGACGCTCGCGCCTGGCGTCCTCGTCGAACCTGTTCCAGACCTCAGGGAGGGGCATGCCCGGCTCCATGGCCTGGAGGGTCCGCCTCAGGACGTCCCCGAGCCTCCGGTTGGTGTCGACGATCTCGTCAGATACCGGCCCCGCCGAGACCATCCGCTGGACGTCTGCGTGGTAGCCGTCGATCGAGCAGCCCATCTCGATATTGATCAGCTCGCCCTCCGCGATCGGTCGGTCGATCATGCTCATGTGCTGCTCGCCGTCACCCCAGCGGAAGGCAATCCAGGCCATCGCCTCGGCGCCGTTCTCGAGGACGGCCTCGGTCAGGAGCGCGGCGAACTCGCGATCCGTCATCCCGACCCGGCCCTCGCCGATCGCCTGGATCATCCCCAGTTCCGCTGCCCGGCAGGCCTTGCGGATCTTCTCGATCTCGTCGGGTGACTTGACGATCCGGTTGCGGAGCAGCGCCTTGTCGGCGCCCACGAGTTCGATCTCCGGATATGCGCTTCGGACCGCGTCGGCAACCGCGGTGGCGAGGAACTCGGACTCGATCCCGACTTGGCCCCCGGTGACTCCCTGCTCACCGAGCACGTGGACGAGGTGATCGATCGGCTCCTGGGGGTGGACACAGAGGGAGACCTCGAGACCGGACCGGTTGGCGTGGTCGGCGCCCCACCCCGGGGCGAGCAGGGTTCGGCCACCGTCCTTGGTCCAGAGGACGAAGGAACGCTCATCGCTGACCAGGCCGATGCCGGGGTAGTCAACCCCGCTGAGGTGGCGGATGCTTGCGCGGGTAGAGGCGATGAACGCGTCCAAGCCCTCGCTTTCGAGCATCGCGTCGGTGCGCTCTTCGAGGGAGCTGGGGAGTGCGTCGGCCGGTTCGTTCATCGGGGATCCAATCCATTTCTTGACACGAGCGTTGTATAACGACTATCGTATTCAAATCGTCATCGGGGGTCAACCTCGAAACCGCATTCTGAGAGAGGACAGAGAGGCAAATGGACGTGAACAAGCTTTCCAGGCGGCAGGTATTGCAGGCGGCAGCTGGCACCGCCGTCCTATTCGGCGCCGGCGGACTACTCGCCGCGTGTGGATCCGACAGCGGCTCCAGCGGTGGCGGGGGAGGCACTCCGACCAAGGGCGGAAACCTCCGTGTTGGCCTCACCGGCGGCGGCTCCACCGAGACCCTCGATCCCTTCGTTCCCCTGTTGGCCCCCGACGTCCTTCGCGGCTACCTGCTCTACACCTACGTCGGTGAGTTCAACGGCCAGTACGAGCCGAACGGGCTGATGGCGGAATCGGTCACCCCGGTCGACGACAAGGGCCAGGTATGGGACCTCACCCTCCGCGACGGCATGGAGTTCCACAACGGCAAGACGGTCACCTCCGACGACGTGATTTGGAGCTTCCGGCACCTGATGGATCCGAAGACGGGCGCCGCCGGAGCCGCTCTGCTTCCCTGGGTCGATCCGAAGAACCTCAAGAAGATCGACAAGCGGACCACCCGCTTCACCCTGACCCGCCCGGTCTCGATCTTCGAGCAGGCGATCTACAACTTCGCGACGACGATCGTCCCGGAGAACTTCGATCCCGCCAAGCCGGTCGGCGCCGGCCCGTTCAAGCTGAAGTCGTTCAAGCCGGGAGACCGCAGCGTCTTCACCCGCTTCGACAACTTCTACGGCAAGAAGGCCAACGTCGATCAGGTCGAAGTCATCCCCTTCAACGATGCGACCGCGCTCGTCAATGCTCTGAGCGCTGGCGACATCGACATCGCCCAGAGCGTCGGTTTCTCGAACGCCGCCGTGGTCGAGAGCGCCGGAAACCAGGTCGTCAACACGCCGAAGATGCTCTGGTTCCCGCTGACCATGTCGGTCGACGATCCGGCCTTCAAGGACGAGCGGGTCCGCGAGGCCTTCCGCCTGATCCCGGACCGCCAGCAGATGGTCGACCAGGCATTCTCGGGCTACGCCGAAGTTGGCAACGACCTCTACGCCTGGGACGACCCCGCCTACAACACGGGACTGCCGCAGCGCGAGCAGGACCTGGACAAGGCGAAGCAGCTGCTCCAGCAGGCCGGCCAGGAAAATCTCTCGGTCGAACTAGCGACCACGCCGTACCTGCCCGGACAGCTCGAGACCTGCCAGGTGTTCGCCGAGCAGGCGAAGGGCGCCGGAGTCGATGTCAAGGTCATCAACCGCGACCCCGACACCTTCTTCACTGACTACTACATGCAGGCCCCGTTCTCGTCGGACGCGTTCGCGAACCTGCCCTACCTGAACAACACGCTCCAATGCCAGCTGCCGGAGTCGTATTACAACCAGAGCCACTTCAACGATCCCCAGTTCAACAAGCTGTACAGCGATGCGCTCAACGAGATGGACGCAACGAAGCGGAACCAGATCGAGAAGCAGATGCAGCAGATTCAGTACGACCGGGGAGCCCTGGTGATCTCGGCCCAGGTCGACAACATCGATGCCGCCGCCCCGCACGTCGGCGGGCTCGAATCGGATCTCAAGTGGTACGCCCCGCTCAACGGCTACCACCTCGAGAACGTCTACCTGAGCTAGTCATGGCCTACCCGAACGGTGCCCACGGCCCTGAACCCGGGTCCAGAAACCCGATCCGTTTCGAGGACCTGCCCGACCTGGTCGGACAGTCCTTCGAGGGAGCCCCGCTCGTCGTCACGACCGACGAGCGGGACACCTTCGAGCGGCTCACCCACATCGACGATGCCTACCCCCAGGGCGACGCTCCCGAGTTCCCCGAGGACATCGTCGAGGGCTTCCACACGCTTTCGATGATCGACGCGATGCTGACCCTCGCCCGGCCGTTCGACCCCGATACGACCTGGGGGCTGAACTACGGGTTGGACCGGGTCCGCTTCATCGAACCGGTGAAGCCCGGGGTGACCCTCAACTCCACGTTCGAGGTTGGCGAGGTCAAGGAAAAGGGAGAGGGCCGGCTGGTCCTCTTCCACTGCGCCCTGAC
>JBGAOF010000011.1:0-19292 GCA_044221915.1 Solirubrobacterales bacterium | reverse complement strand
GCCTTCGTGGAAAGAGATCATCCCGACCGGCGACGCGGGGCTCCCCCGCTTCACCTCCCGGGTGCTGCCTTCAGCTTCGCCGAGCAGGCCCACCGGGGCCAACCGGGACGCTACGGCCGGGGTGACTTCATCGATCATCCCGCCCGCGTCGCCGAGATCGTGGCCCGCCACGGTGGCGACGACACCGCGGTTGCCGCCGCCTACCTCCACGACACGATCGAGAAGACTTCAACGACCCCCGCCGGCATCGAAGAGGCTTTCGGTCCGGAAATCCGCGACCTTGTGCTTACCCTGAGCCAGGATCCGGACATCGCCGATCCGGAAAAGCGGCGCAGCGACCACCGCCAGCGAGTGAAAGATGCCGGCTACCAGGCGAGACTCGTCTACCTGTCAGATCGGCTGGCCGGTGCCAGCGAGATGGCCACGGGAATCAACGCCGGGCGAGGCCCGGAACCGGCGGAGATCACAGCCAGGGTCGCCCTTTGGCGAGCCGATCTGACCGCCCTTTCGGACCCCGATTCACCGTCCCGGCTTCCGGGTGAGATCAGGGATCAGCTGGACCGGCTCGAACGTTTCGCCGGCTGAACCGGCCGGGCCGTCCCCCCGCTGGTCCGGAAAATTTCTTGCCAGCCGCCACCGCCAGCGGTTAGAGTCACTTCCGTTCGGTGGCAGTCCTGAGCTGCTCCCATGACTGCGCCCGTCCCGCCGACCAAAGGAGAGATCACGTCCACCCCAACCACATCCGGTGACCGGCCAAAGCAGGGCTCCGTCCCCGATGTCCGGCTCACCGGGCTGACCAAACGTTACGGAGACTTCACCGCGGTCGATTCGATTGACCTTGAAATCCAGCCGGGGGAGTTTTTCACCATGCTCGGGCCTTCCGGCTCAGGCAAGACCACCACCCTGAAGATGATCGCCGGCTTCGAGCGGCCTGACTCCGGAACCGTCGAGCTGGGCGGACAGGATGTCAGCGGTCTCGCCCCCTATGCCCGATCCGTGAACACGGTCTTCCAGGACTACGCGCTTTTCCCCCACATGACCGTGGCCGACAACATCGAATACGGACTCCTGATCGCCAAGGTAAACAAAGCCGAACGCAAGGCCCGGGCCGCCGACGCCCTGGTCATGGTCCGGCTCGAAGGCCACGGTGCCCGCAAGCCAAGTGAGCTTTCCGGTGGCCAGCGCCAGCGGGTCGCCCTGGCGAGAGCGATCGTCAACCGGCCACGGGTGCTACTGCTGGATGAACCGCTAGGGGCACTTGACCTGAAGCTGCGCGAACAGATGCAGGTCGAGCTGAAGCAGATCCAGGGTGAAGTGGGGATCACCTTCGTGTACGTGACCCATGACCAGGACGAAGCACTCACAATGAGCGACCGGATCGCGGTATTCAACGAGGGCCGGATCGAGCAGGCCAGCTCGCCCCGTGACATGTACGAGCACCCCGCCAACGAGTTCGTTGCCGGGTTCGTCGGGGTCTCGAACGCGATCGAACGCGGCGGGGAGAAGCTTACGATCCGCCCGGAGAAGATCCGTCTTCTCGGAGATCGGGATGCGGCCACGGGACTGACCACCGAAAAGGGCCGGATCACCGAATCCGCCTACGTCGGCATGGTGACCCGGGTACGGGTCGAGCTGGAATTGGGAGGCGCCGTTCAGGTCGCCTTGCAGAACACAGAATCTGAAGCCGAGCCCGGAGGGAGAATCGGCCAGGAGGTAGTAGTCGGATGGCGCCCGGAGCACGCCGTCTCGATACAAGGAGAGAGAAGCGGTTCCGTCCAGAAGGAGGACAAAGAAGACTCATGAACAGTTACGCGCATCGAAACCCGGCCAGGTTCGCCTGGCTGCTGGTGCTGGCGCTGGTCGCCCTGCTTGCGGTGGCCGGCTGCGGCAGCAGTGACGACAGCAGTAGCAGCAGCGAAGAAGTCACTTCGATCGGAGAAGGCGAAGGCCAGTTGAACCTGATTGCCTGGCCCGGTTATGTGGAGGATGGTTCAACCGACCCCAATGTCGACTGGGTCACGCCTTTCGAGAAGCAGACCGGCTGCCAGGTGAACATCAAGCTCGGCGCCACCTCGGACGAGATGGTCAAGCTGATGCGGACCGGCCAGTACGACGGCGTGTCGGCTTCCGGTGACGCCACCCTGCGCCTGATCGACGGTGGCGACGTGGTGCCGATCGACATGAACATCCTTTCCAACTACAAGGATGTCGATTCGAACCTGAAGGACCTGCCACACAACACCGTTGACGGCAAGAACTACGGCATGCCGCACGGCTTCGGTGCCAATGTTCTGATGTACAACAAGGATGTCGTCAAGCCCGCCCCGACTTCCTGGGATGTGGTCTTCGACCCGGCCAAGTCCTCGAAGTTCAAGGGCAAGGTCACCGCGTATGACGGTCCCATCTACATCGCCGACGCGGCCCTTTACCTGAAGGCCCACCAGCCCGACCTCGGGATCGAGAATCCATACGAACTCGACGACGAGCAGTTCAATGCGGCGATCGACCTGCTGAAGGAACAGCGCAAGGCGGTTGGCGAATACTGGTCGGATGCTGCCAAGCAGATCTCCTCGTTCACCAATGGTGACTCGGTGGTCGGCACCAGCTGGCAGTACCAGGTCAGCACCTTGCAGGCTGATGGCCAGCCGATTGATGCGATCCTGCCCGACGAAGGTTCAACCGGCTGGTCGGATACCTGGATGCTGAGCTCCAAGGCCAAGAATCCGAACTGCATGCTCGAATGGATGAACTGGATCGCCTCACCGAAGGTTCAGGCCCAGGTCTCCGAGTGGTTCGGGGAGGCACCGGCCAATCTCAAGGCCTGTGAGCTGACCGAGGACAAGGCGCATTGCGAGACCTATCACGCAGGCGACAAGGCCTACTACGACAAGATCTCCTTCTGGACCACCCCGGTCAGTGACTGTGGCGATGACCGGGGCGATGTCTGCAAGGACTACAACGACTGGGTCCAGGCCTGGACGGAGGTGAAGGGCTGACCCAGACCGCACAGGCGGCTGTTCCCGGGGGGAAGTCGGTGGGCCGAAGGCTCGCCGACTTCTTCCAGGGGCGGCCGCGCAGGGATTCAGCCTGGACAACTACAAGACGCTCGTCGAGGAGCCGGTCTATCGAACAATTGCCGGCCGGACCATCCTGGTCGCGGCCCTGGTCACCCTGACCGATATCGTGCTCGCCTTCCCGATTGCCTTCTTCATGGCCAAGGTGGCAAGGAACCGCACAAGGTCGATCCTGCTGGTGGCGGTGCTCCTGCCCCTCTGGTCCAGCTACCTGGTCAAGGTCGGTGCCTGGCGGCTGATGCTTTCCGAAAACGGGGCCATCAACTGGGCCCTCGAACCGTTCGGGCTTAGCGGTCCCGGCTACGGGACGAGCGCCGTGTGGCTGGTCATGAGCTACATGTGGCTCCCGTACATGATCATCCCGATCTACGCCGGTCTCGAACGCATCCCCGATTCGATCCTTTCGGCCTCCGAGGATCTCGGGGCCAGGCCCTTCCGTACCTTCCGCAAGGTGGTGGTGCCCATGGTCTTCCCGGCCATCGTCGCCGGCTCGATCTTCACCTTCTCGTTGACCATGGGCGACTACATAACGCCAGCCAATGTCTCTTCCACCCAGTTCATCGGCAATGTCGTCTACGCGAACTTCGGCGACAACCTGCCGCTCGCTGCCGCTTTCACCACGGTGCCGATCGTGGTGATGATCGTCTACCTGCTCATCGCCCGGCGCTTCGGGGCCTTCGAGCACGTCTGACCCATGACCTTCACTCCACTGACAAGAAACCTGTTGCGGATCGCCGTCGGGATCACCCTCGCCTTCATCTACATCCCCCTGCTGATCATCCTGATCTATTCGACCAATCCGAGCCAGGTACTCGCCTGGCCCCCGGATGGTTTCACTCTCAGCTGGTTTCCGGAGGCGGTCAAGGACAAGGGCGCCCAGCAGGCCTTGCTGAACTCGCTGAAGGTCGCTGCGGTGGCAACGGCGATAGCGCTGGTTCTCGGGACTCTCGCTTCGCTGGCCGTTGCGCGGCACCGGTTCTTCGGCCGCGACACCGTCTCGTTCCTGGTCCTGATCCCGATTGCCCTGCCCGGCATCGTCACCGGTATCGCCCTCAACGCGACCTTCACCCAGGTGATGGGGATTGATCTGACGCTCTGGACCGTCATCCTCGCCCACACCACATTCTGCATTGTGCTCGTCTTCAACAACGCGGCCGCCCGGCTCCGGCGCATGTCAACCTCTCTGGAGGATGCTTCCGCCGATCTCGGGGCGACGCCGTGGACGACCTTCCGGCGGGTCACGATCCCCAACATGCGTTCCGCACTGATCGCCGGCGGACTGCTTGCCTTTGCCCTTTCCTTCGATGAGATCGTGGTCACCAACTTCACGATCGGGGCCGGCGAGAAGACCCTGCCGGTCTGGATCTTCGAGATTCTCTTCCGGCCGAATCAGCCGGGCAAGGTCTATGCGGTGGCGGTGATCGCGATCCTGCTTTCGATGATCCCGGTCTACATCGCGAACCGGCTGACCCACGAGGAGTCCGCCACGGCCTCCGGGGCCGGTGTCGCCGCGCCGCCCATCGCCGAGCCCTGACCTGGCCCGGCGTGAAAAGCTGCGCCAAGGTGAATCCGGCAATACCGACAGCAGGACCCGCGGCCGAATCGGACCGCTCGCCGGCCGAAACCGCTGATTCCCGGCCGCAGCAGCAGCCCGGCCACCGCTTCAGGAGACTGGTCACTTTCCGGCGGATGGAAGTGGTGAGTCTCTGTCATTCCGCTGTCTACCTTGCCCTTTTGGTCTCTGCCTTTCTGCTCGGTGGCCCGCAGCCTTACACCTTCATCTTCGGCCTTTCACACGGCCTGATCTGGATCGGCATTTCGATCGTCAGCATCGCTGCCGTCCACTACCGGGTGATCAACCTGCGCCTCGCCCTCGCGATCGCCTTGCTCGGCTGCATCGCGCCCTTCTTCGGGTCGATCGAGTTCCTCCGTCAAAGCCGCCAGCGGGCCGCGGCAAACCCGAAGCCGGTCATCTCTTGAACAGCCACCGGCTGACGGTCACCAACGCGGTACTGGACGGCGAAGCCGTTTCGCTGACCGCGGCCGACGGGGTGATAACCGCGATCGGCCCGGAAGCAGGGGCCGCCGCCAGATCCGGCGAAACGCTGGATGCCGGCGGCGGCATCCTCTGCCCGGCCGTGGTCAACGGCCACACCCACGCCGCGATGACCCTGCTGCGTGGCCACGGAGACGACCTGCCGCTCATGCGCTGGCTCCGCGAGGCGATCTGGCCGGTCGAGGCCCGGCTTGAGGCCGAAGACGTCTACTGGGGAACCAGGCTGGCCTGCCTGGAAATGATCCGTTCCGGCACGGCCGGCTTCTGGGACATGTACTGGCATCCCGAGGCAACCGCGCGTGCCGTGGCCGACGCCGGATTGAGGGCGGTGATCGGGCCCCCGATGATCGACCGGCCCGACGGCAGCCTTCAAGAAAGAAACCGCGAGCTTGAAGCCCGCCTTGACGGACTTGCCGGCGCTGGTGGACGGGTCACTGCCGCAGTTGCGCCCCATGCGATCTACACGGTCGGCACCGCCAGCCTCGAGTACGCCGCCGGGCTGGCCGGGGAAAGGGGGCTGCCGATTCAGATTCACCTCTCGGAAACCGAAGGTGAGGTTCACGATTGCGTGGAAAAGCATGGCCGGCGACCCGCCATGTATCTCGACAGCCTCGGGATGCTCACCGAAGACACAGTCCTCGCTCATGGGGTCTGGCTGGACCGGGAGGAGCTGGAGCTGATCGCCGACCGGGGTGCCACCGTCGTCGCCAACCCGGTCGCCAACATGAAACTCGCCGTGGCCGGGATCTTCCCCTATCCGGAGGCGGCCCGCGCCGGCCTGCCGATTGCGCTCGGCACGGACGGAGCGGCCTCGAACAATTCCCTCGACCTGCTCGCCGACCTCAAGGTCTTCGCACTCGCCCAGCGCCACGCCGCTGCCGACAGTCAGGCGATCCCCGTGCGGGAAGCGTGGTCAATCGCAACCGGCCAGCGCTCCGCCCTTGTCGGGCGGTTGGGCAGGACAGGCCCGCCGGCCACCGACCCGCTCACGGTCGGGGCGCCGGCCGATTTCATCCTTCTTGACCCGGCGACGCCGGAACTGCTTCTCGGGGACCTGACCACGAGCCTCGTCTATTCGGCCCCGGGATCGGCCGTGAAGGACACGGTCGTGGACGGCAGGGTCCTGATGCGGGACCGGGTGGTGGAAGGCCAGGAGGAGATCCTCGCCCGGGCCGCGGAACGGGCCGCAGGGCTGGGCCTCTAGCCGCTACAGATAACCGAGCGGATCCTGGGCCACCCCGTTGATCCTCACCTCGAAGTGGAGGTGGGGGCCGGTTGAGGCGCCGGTGTTCCCGGAGTAGCCGATCACCTGACCCTGATCCACCGACTGGCCGGAGGAAACCGCGAAAGCCGACTGGTGGGCGTAGCAGGTGGAAAGGCCGCTGCCGTGGTCAATGCAGGTGTAATTGCCGTAGCCGCCGTTGTAGGAAGCCATGATCACGGTACCGCTGGCCGCTGCCCGGACCGGCGTGCCCTCGGGGACGGCTATGTCCAGCCCCTCGTGGTCGGTTGAACCGATCCCGCCCGGCGAGTTACGGCCACCGAACCCCGAGGTGACCGTGCCGCTCACCGGCCAGATCAACCCGGCTGCCGAGGGGGAAGTCATCGGACCGGCCGGCAGGACGCTGACCCCGGATGCGGCCGCGATCTGTTCCTGGATCTTCTGCTGGAGATCCGCCTCGATATCTTCGAGATGGTCCACCTTGCTGTCGATCGAATCGACCTGTGACTGGCGCTCGGCCCGGGCCTGCTTGAGTTCGGCCTGCTGGTCCTGGACGGCCTGGCGCGCCGTTGCGAGGTTCTTTTCCTCGGTCGCGATCTCGTTGCGGGCGGATTCGATCGTGTCCTTGGCCTTCTTCAGGCGGACGACCACCGCCTCCTGCTGGTCGCGCAGATCCCGCACCCGGCCGATGATCGTCTCGTCACGACTCTGGATCTGCTCGAGGTAGGTCGAGCGCTCGAGCAGGTCGCCGTAGCTCTGGGAGGTGAGGATCAGGTCACTCACGTTGGTGTCGCCGGCCTGGTAGATGGCGACCAGGCGGTCTCCGAGCACCTTCAACGAGCGTTTGAGGCGCGCCGCGAGGACCTTGAGTTCCTTGTAGGCGACATCGACTTCAGCCTGGGCCTTGTCCAGCTCGGCCTGTTTGGCTTCCAGCCTCAGCTCGGCATCGCGTTCTTCGGCGCGCAGCGCGGAAACCTGCGCTTCGTAGTCATCGATCTTCGCGGAAAGACCGGCGATCTCATCGCTCAGAACGCCCTTCTTCTCGTTCTGGCTGGCGATCTTCGCCTGGGTTTCGCTGAGTTTGTCCTCCGTGGTAGCGCTGGCGGGCCGCGCCGTGGCCAGCAGAATCAGGAGCCCGGCAAAGGCCAGGAAAGCAATTGTGAATGCGGCACGGGACCGGTTACCGGCGGCCGCCTGGGAGCCGTGAATGAGGGGTTCTGGAGAATGCACTCCGCGGGAGTGTAAGGACATGCACATAATTTGCCTGTGCGCTTTGTCCGCTGCAACCGGTTTTGCCGCAGGCCCCGCACTTAGGATCATGTGGTGGCCGTCCCGAGCACCTCCGCTTCCCCCGTCCGGTTCGAGTCCGTGACCAAGCGTTATCCCGGCGCCGAGTCGTTGGCCGTCGACCAGCTCGACTTCGAAGTGCCCGCCGGCGAGATCTGCGTGCTGGTCGGCCCCTCGGGCTGCGGCAAGACGACCGCCCTGAGAATGGTCAACCGCACGGTTGAAATGACCTCCGGGGACATCCGGATCGGCGATCAGTCCGTGACCGAGGGTGACCCCGCCCGACTGCGGCGCGAGATCGGTTACGTGATCCAGCAGATCGGGCTGTTTCCCCACCGGACGATCGGCCAGAACATCGGCACGGTCCCTTCCCTGCTCGGCTGGGACAAGGACCGGATCGCCGCGAGATCGGCCCGGCTGCTGGAGCTGATCGGGCTCGACCCTGAATACGCGGAGCGCTATCCAAGCCAGCTCTCCGGCGGCCAGCAGCAGCGGGTCGCCGTGGCCCGGGCGCTCGCGGTCGACCCGCCGGTGATGCTGATGGACGAGCCCTTCGGGGCGATCGACCCGATCAACCGCTCGCGCCTCCAGAACGAGTTCCTGCGGCTGCAGGCCGAGATCGAGAAGACCGTGCTCTTCGTCACTCATGACGTCGACGAGGCGATCAAGATGGGGGACCGGGTGGTGGTGCTGAAGAAGGGGGGGCGACTGGCCCAGTACGCGACACCGACCGAGCTCCTGATGGAACCGGCCGACGATTTTGTCGAGGATTTCGTCGGGGCCGACCGGGCCCTGAAACGCCTTGCTTTGATGCGGGTCCGTGACGTGAACCTCTGGACCGCCCCGCTTGCCCGGGCGGGTGACCCATGCGCCGGGGTGAGGGCTGAACTCGAATCAGCCGAGGTGCCTCATGCCCTGCTCGTAGATGACGGGAACCGGCCCCTGGGCTGGCTCTCGGACAAGGACCTGGCGCTGGAGCGGGTCCCCGCCATCGCCGATTCGAGCGTCGACCCTCTGATCGATGCCGACTCGGTTCTGCGTGACGGGCTGGCCGCCCTGCTTCAGAGCGGCTCGCTCTATGCCCCCGTGACCGACCCTCGGGGCCGACTCACCGGGATTCTCTCGGTGGAGATCGTGTCGGATTTCCTTGCCTCTTCCGCAGCCACCAAGTCGGAAATGTCAGCGGCCGAGAGGCCCCATGACTGACCCTGGTCCCTTCCCCGGGCTCCTGCGGCTGGCCGAGATCGACCAGAGCTTTTTCACCGACCGTTCGGGTGGAGGATGCATCCGCGAAAACCGCCTCTTCTGCCCCGGCTGGGTGGCCGACAACTACGACCGCTACATCGACCCGACCCTCCAGCATCTTGTTCTGGTCGGTTCGGCTGTCCTGGCCGGTTTCGCCATCGCCTTCCTGCTGGCGATCCTTGCCCACCGGCATCGCTTTCTCCAGACGCCGTTTCTGGCGGGGACCGGAATTCTCTACACGATCCCCTCGATCTCCTTCTTTTTCCTGCTGCTGCCGATCACCGGCCGCGGGCCCCTGACCGCGATCATCGCCCTGACCGCCTTCAACCTGCAGATCATTTTCCGCAACATCACCACTGGCCTTCGCAATGTCCCGGTCAACGTGACCGAAGCGGCCGCCGGGATCGGCATGACCAGGAAACAGATCCTCTGGCAGGTCGAGCTGCCGCTGGCCATGCCGGAGATCATCGCGGGCCTCCGGATCGCAACGGTCAGCACGGTCGCGCTTGCCACCCTGGCGGTCTTCGCCAACGGTGGCGGGCTTGGAACCGAAATCGTCACCGGCTCGAACATCACCTTCAAGACCGGGATCATCGTGGCCGGTTCCATCGCGGTGATCATGGCGATCGTCTTTGACGGGGTCCTGCTTGTGGCCGGGAAGCTGCTCGCACCCTGGCAGCGGAAGCGGGCCCTCGCGTGATCTCCGGCGTTCCGGCACCCCCGACCGCTGCCTTCGGCCTCTTCGGAGATGCCTTCAATTTCGTGTTTTCCGGGCGGGAGGCCGAGACCGGGGGTGTCACGGTGGGTGGCACTGGCCAGGTGCTGGACCTCGCCGCCCGACAGCTCGAAGTCACGGTGCTGGCGCTTGGGGTTGCGATCCTGCTCGCCCTGCCGGTCGGGCTCTGGCTCGGCCACCGTGGCAAGGGCGAGTTCATCGCCGTTTCGGCGGGAAACGCCGGCCGGGCGATTCCCGAGCTTGCGTTGATCGCCCTGATGGCCGCGGCGATCGGGGTCGGCCTGGTGAACCTCGTGGTTGCCCTCTCGATCCTCGGGATCCCGCCGATCCTCACCAACGCCTACGTTGGAATCAGTCAGGTTGACCGGGCCTCGGTGGAGGCAGCCCGCGGCATGGGCATGACCGAAGCCGGCATCGTCCGCAAGGTGGAGCTCCCCCTGGCGGTTCCCACGATCATGGGGGGTGTCCGGACCGCGGCGATCAACATCGTCGCGACCGCGACCATCGCGCCCCTGGCCGGGATCCTCACCCTCGGTGATTTCATAATCGCCCGCAATGTCTACGGTGATGCCGGGGTGCTGGCCGGGGCGATCCTGGTTGCCTTGATGGCACTCGCGATCGAAGGCACCCTGGCCGGTGTCCAGTGGGCACTGACCTCGAAGGGACTGCGGACCAGGCGGTCCTGACGGCCCGGTTTCGGACAGATTTCCAGTTGACGCCGGTAGGGGCGGTTACGGTAGTTGGAAAGCATCCCCCCACCCAGTCAAGGAGTGATCCGAAAGATGCCCTTCAAGAAGCCCCGTTACCTCCTGCTGATCGCGTTGATCACCGCTTCGCTTGGTCTGGCCGCCTGCGGATCGGACGACGGCGGTTCGGGCAGCGGAACCTCCGGCAACGCCAGCGCGGAGGGGACGATGATCAAGTCGGACCCGGCCAACGGAGAAACGCCGGCCCTGACCATCGGCTCGAAAAACTTCACCGAACAGATCGTGCTCGGTGAGATCTACGCCCAGGCCCTCGAAGCCGCCGGTTACAAGGTCAGTACGGACCTCAATCTCGGTTCCGAGACGGTGGCGCTTGCCGCACTCAAGAAGGGTGAGATATCCGGCTACCCCGAATACATCTCCACCGCCCTGACCTCCTTTTTCAACACCGCACCGGAGGATGTGCCGGGTGATGTGAATGGTGCCTACGAGATGGCGAAGAAGGACCTGGCCGGGGATGGCATCGAGGCGTTGCCGCCGACCCCTTTCGCAAGCGCCAACGCGGTCGGCCTGCTGACCTCGAAGGCGGAGGAGCTGGGGGTCACGAGCATCTCGGACCTGGAAGGCAAGAGCCAGGACCTGAAGCTCTACGGCTCACCGGAATGCCGCCAGAGGATTGACTGTCTGCTGGGCCTCGAGCAGTACTACGGGCTCGATTTCAAGTCCTTCACCCCGGTTGACATCGGGTTGCGCTACGAGGTTCTGGACAAGGGCCAGGCCGATCTCTCGATCGTCTTCACAACCGATGCCCAGCTTGGTGCCGGGGACGACAAGTACACGATCCTCAAGGATGACAAGGGTGTCCTGCCCGCCGGCAACGTGATCTTCCTGACCCGGCAGGAAACGATCAACCAGGCCGGCCCGGATTATGCGGACACGATCGAGCTGGTCCAGGGAGGCCTGACCGAGAAAGTGATGCAGGAACTCGACGCGCGGGTTGACCTCGACAAGCAGCAGCCGGCCGACGTAGCCCACGAATATCTCGTCGCCGGTGGCTACATCGAGGGTTAGCAGGCTTCGTCCGGTTACAGCCCGAAGCTGATCTTCTCCGGGTGGATGATCACCTTCAGCCGCTCTTCACCCGGCTGGCGGAACGGATAGACATCCTCATTCAGGTACTTCTTCGCCAGCGCGTTGATGTGCTCGTCGGCACCATCTTCGGTGATCTCCTGGACTTTCCCTTGGATGATCAGCGGCTGGTAAGGGTTCTCGGCGTTGTGAACCGAGATTGACACCCGCGGGTCACGCTCGAGGTTGCGTGGCTTTTGCCGGCCCGCCGCCGTGTTGAAGAGGATCGAATCCCCCTCGTGATCGATCCACACCGGGGTAACCTGAGGTGAGCCGTCCGGGTTGATGGTCGCGATGTGGGCAAGGTTCGGCTGATCAAGAACTGCCTTTGCTTCTTCGGGGATGCGGGCCATGGGCTCCTCCGGTTTCGGGGTGAAGGGTCAGGTTGACCCTACTCCCCCGGCCGGGCCGGCCCGCCACCTTGCCACCGGGATCAGCGGCCGATATGGAAGCCGATCAGGCCCGGAACCCGGGAGATCATCCGGCTGACCGGATCAACGGTGCGGCCGTTCATCTCGGCCTCTTCCTTGCTCCCGATCGCTTCCCTGATCATGGCGCCCCCGACCCAGCGAAGGGGTTCGGGGGGCACCCTGGTCAGGGCGCCGACCGGTTCAACGAAAGGCAGGTGGCTGTATTCGTCTTCAAGGTCGAGCACGAGGGAGGCCAGGGTGCGGCCGACCAGCTGCGACGGACCGACCCCGTTGCCGGTGTATCCGAATGCCGCGAAGGACCGGCCGGAGGGGAGCCTCACCACATGCGGCTGATGGGTCGCGGACGCATCAATCGGACCGCCCCAGGCATGTTCGATCTCCGTCCCGGCGAGCATCGGAAAGTAACGCCGCAGGTTCCCGATTACTTCGCTGACGACTTGCGGATCGACCTCGGCCCGGCCAGTCCGCCGCCCGCCGGCGGCGATCCGTCCTCCACCCCAGCCGAAAGCGATCCGCCCGTCGGGAGTGGTGCGGAAGTAGTTGAGCAAGGCCCGGCAGTCACTGATCGCCTCACCGCCGTCCCAGCCGAGTTCCGCGATCACATCCGGCACCGGCTCGGTGATCACCATGTGACTGGAAGCGAGGGTCACGTTGTTGCTGAGGGGCGAACCGTGGCTTGCGAGAGTCGGGCCGTTGGCGAGGACGAGCCGTCTGGTGCCGGCCCGCCCCCGGTTCGTGAAAACGATGGTTTCCGCGGGACCTTCCTCGATCCGTACCACCGGGCTTTCCTCAAAGAGTTCGACTCCGAGGGAGTCACATGCGGCGCGGATCCCGAAGGCGAGCCGGGCCGGCTGGACGGTCGCGGCCACGCCGTAGTGGACGGCCCCGCGGAAGGCCGGTGAAGCACACACCGCCTGGACTTCCGCCGGGGTCATTTCCCGCGGTCCTTCCTCGATCCCGGCCACCTTCATCGCCTCCAGATTTCTTTTCCAGACTCCGTCCTGGGCCGGTGAAGTCGAGACGTTCAGATAACCGGAGAGGCGGTACCAGGCATCAACCTCGTGTTCCTCGCAAAATTCGCCGACCTGCAACACGGACCGCTCGGCGGCCCGGGCCAGGTCGAGGGCCGGCTGGACGCCGTAGCGGTCGACCAGGCTGGCGAAGCTGATCCACATCGCGTTGGTGAAGCCGCCGTTGCGGCCGCTCGGGCCGTGGCCGATGCGATGAGACTCAACCAGCCCGACCTTGAGGCCAGGGTCGGCCCGCTTCAGGTGGTAGGCAGCCCAGAGGCCGGTGAATCCACCGCCGACCACGAGCGTGTCAAATTGCCGCTCGCCGTCGAGGGCCGGGAATACCGGCTGGAGCCCGGCGTCCTCAATCCAGTATCCGTGCGCATCGTGGATCACGCTGGACGCAGGCTACCGCTGTCACCGGAGCGAGGCAGAGCCGGATGCCGGATCAGGCGATCTCGAGTGCCGGCTCACGGTTTTGACGGCGATCACGGCGGCTACTGATCCACCAGGCCCCGGCTGCCGCGATCAATCCGGAAACCGAGGCAAGCACTAGCGCGAAGCGCGGGTCGGCCGACTCGGAGATGAACCCGACTAGCGGGCCACCGATCGGGGTCGAGCCGAGGAAGACGACGGTGTAAAGGGCCATGACCCGGCCTCTCATTTCCGGTTCGACGGCAAGCTGGATGGTTGAGTTGATTGCCGCCGCGAAGGTCACCGCGGAGGCCCCGAGCAGGGCGAGGACGGGGATCTCCGAAGCCAGGCTGGGCATCAGGGCCGCGGCCATCGCGAGGCCGCCGAAGGCGAGCGCCGAGGCGGCGATCATCCCCATCCCGGTTCTCCCGCGAGCGCCGGTTACAAGTGCACCGATCACCGAACCGGCCCCCATTGAGGAGACCAGGACCGCATAGGAACTGGCGCCGCCTTCAAATGTCATTCGGGCCAGCAGGGGCAGGATCACCTGGAAGTTCAGGCCGAGAGTCCCAACTACTGCCATCAGGAGCAGGGGCATGGCCAGCTCGGGCGTTTCCCTGACGTGGCGGAGGGCCGCCCGGACCCGCCCGGTCTCGCCGGCATCGGCTTTCGGTGGCTCGGCCAGCCGGCGTGGATCCATTCCGTGGAGGGCGCGGATCATCACCACGAAGGTCAGGGCGTTGAGTCCGAAGCAGGGAGCCACCCCGAGCGTCGCGATGAGGATCCCGGCCACCGCCGGGCCCGCGACCCGCGCCGAGTGGACGATGACGCTGTTCAGGCTTACCGCGTTGACGATCCGGTCGGGGCCGACCATTTCCATCACGAAGGCCTGCCGGGCCGGGTTGTCGATCGCCAGCAAGGTTCCCCGGATGAGGATCAGGCCGAACACCATGGCCGGCGTGACCACGCCGGCCATGGTCACGCCGAGCAGGATCAGGGGTGGAAGCATCATCATCGCCTGGGTGACCATCAGGAGGTCCCGCTTGGCAAAGCGGTCCGCCAGGGAACCTCCCAAGGCACCGAGCAGCATGACTGGCAGGAACTGAAGCGCGGTGGCGATCCCGACCGCGAAGCCGGAACCGGTCAGGCTGAGGATCAGCCAGACTTCGGCCACCGTCTGCATCCAGTTACCCGAGAGGGAAACGACCTGGCCCTTGAAATAGCGACGGTAGTTGGGCACCGAGAGGGAATCGAATGACCGTCGCAGGGCCGCGGTCATCTTCGGCCGCCTCGCCCGGTGCCGCCTCGCCCGATGTGCTGGGGAAGCGTGGCTTCGGCCGTGTTGTGGGATTCGAGCGCTTCGGAGAGGATCCGGGCGGCCCGGGCAAGTGTTTCCGCGTCGGCCTCGGGCATTTCTTCGATCAGGTTGGCAAGCCATGCGCTCTTGCGGGAGCGATGTTCGGCAAGGTACTGGTGGCCGTCCTTGCTGATCGAGAGCAGCGTCGAACGTCTGTCCTGCGGGTCCTCGCGGCGTTCGACGAGGCCCGCCTCAACCAGCCGGGCGACAGCGCGGGTCATGGTCGGCCGCTGGACACCCTCGATCCGGGCCAGCTCACCCGGAGTGAGGGTCCTGTGCCGTTCGATTGACGCCAGGGTGGCGGTCAGGGTGGGTGAAAGGCCGCCTCCTGCCTCCTGCCGAAGGCGCCGGGCCGTGCGGGTGATGGCGAGGCGGAGCGCATCGGCTTCCTCGCGGGGCGAACTTATCGTCTGACTACCTGTCTGACTTTCTGCTTGACGTTCCGTATCTGGCTCTGACACTTGTGTTTGCTGCTTTCCAGCCCGGTGAGCGACCCGGTCCGACCCGGCCCTTCATCCGGTCCATCTGACTTTCATTAGCTTTGCTAATTAGTTTAGCAAATTACTTTTGGTAAGTCAATCCGGGATTCTCCCGCCGGGAGTACCAGGGTTCTCCGGTGGCCAGAGGCTCCCGGGTGGCCCGGGCGGGGAAACGGCTTGCGCCGACAGGCTCTTCGGCAGATACGTCGAATACACCGCCGTGACCGACCTCAGCCAGGAAGACCCCGACCAGGAGCCGGACCCCGGGAACCGGGTGCAGCGGACCTCCCCCGCTTCCGATCATCCGATGCGACGGGCCGTGAAGAGCGAGCTGACCGGCGGCACCCAGCCCGACAACGGGGTTGAGGGCGCCAGGGCGATCCGGGCCGAAAAGCTCATGAACGGGCCGTTGATGGTGGCCGCTGCCCTGACTCTCCCCAGCGTGGCCCTTAGTGAGACCCATGTCGGTGGAACGCTCGAAGTGATCGCCCAGGTCCTCAACTGGGGAACCTGGATTGCCTTCGCCATCGAGCTTGTCGTGATGCTGGCACTGGTCCCGGACCGCCGGAAATACCTGCGACACCATCCCGTGGAGATCGTTGTTGTGTTTCTCACCCCGCCCGTGTTGCCGGCCGCGCTTCAGAGCCTGCGCGCAATCCGCCTGCTCCGGCTATTGCGCCTGCTGAAGCTCGCGCAGCTCTCAAACCGGATCTTCTCCAATCAGGGCCTTCAATACGCGGCCCTGCTTACGTTGCTGGCAGCGGTCGCCGGCGGTTCGGTCTTTCGTGCCTTCGAGGCGAAAAACCAGGATCTGTCGGAATGGGAAGGCGTCTACTGGGCGTTCACGGCGATGACCACGGTCGGTTCGGAATTCTCGGCCACCACCCTCGGCGGGCAGATCACCGAAGTGGTCATCCTGCTGGTCGGAATCTCCTTTGTGGCGATGCTCACCGGCGCGATCGCTCAACGCTTCCTCAGGCCCCAGGCCCCGCCCGAAGCCGATTGAGGCTGGAACGGGAGTCCCGGGCTAGAGGCCCGAAGGGTGGCGGGCGACAAACGAAGCGGTGTCGCTGCGCAGGTCGGAATGCCAGCTCGGGCCAGTGCCCCCCGTGTCGGAGGTGTCCAGGCGGATCCCCGCCACGTACATGAAGGCATGGCCGGAGTTGCCGTAGACGGTGATCCAGTTGCCTTCTCCCGGCTCGCCCCAGGTTGTCAGGCCGGTGGAATCGAGCGGGCTTGAGATCAGGCCACCGCCATTGAGGGCGTAGCTGACCGCACCGGAGCAGTCATAGCCGGACGATTCGAATGAGCCGTGCCCCCCGCCCCACACATATGGCAAGTCGATGATCGCGTTGCCGGCCGCGATCACGTCCTTGACCGCCTGGGGAGCGTCGGCCGGAGCCGAAGCCGTACCGTCGGAATTCACAACCGCAACCGACCCCGAGACGGGCGGGGTCGCCCGCGGAGCCGAGCTGGAAGCCGGATCCATGGTCAGGTCGGGCAGTGAGTCCTCCAGGTTGCCTGCCTTCGCTTCAAGCGCATCGATCTTGGCCTGGCGGGCGGCGCTGGAGGCCTCGAACTCGGCCTTCTGTGCCTCGACGGCATCGCGGGCCTGCTGGGCTTCGGCGGTCTCGGCGGCAATCTCGTCGCGGGCAGCCTGGAGCCTTTGCTCCTGGACCTTCATGCGCTCGACCATCTTCGTGATCTGGTCCCGCAGGGCCTGGACCCGCTCGATCACGGATTCGTTGCGATCCTGGATCGCATCTGCGTACCCCGTGCTAGCGACCAGATCCGACCAGTCGGCGGAAGCCAGCACCATCTCCGAAACATCGGGGGTGCCGTTCACGTAGAGCGAGACGAGCTGGCTGCTGAGAATCCTCAACGCGCGGCGCAGACGGGCCCGGACCCGGGCCAACCGGTCCCGCTCCTTCGCGAGGCGGGCCTCCACCTTGTCCAGTTCCGCCTGCTTGGCGGCAAGCTGCGCTTCAAGCTCCGATGCCCGGGCCCGCAGCCCCGAGAGTTCCCCGATCAACGCGTCAATTTGACGATTGTCGTCGGCGATCTGAGCCTTGAGCTGATCGACCGATCCATTGATCGCGTCGATCTTCGCCTGGGTCTGCTGCGCCGAAGGCGTCGCATCGGCTGGCCGCGCCCAGGCAGCGAGGGAGATCGCCAGGCCAGCCACAACGAGGGCGGCAGCGAGAATGTGGCCGCGCCTACGGCCACTTGATATTTGCGGGAGTCCGGTCTGCATAGGTACCCGCCGCGGGAGTCCGGGCGGGCGGAAAGAACAAGGTAGCGGCCGTGAACGCCGGGTACATCCCTTCACCAGACGGTGGGAAATCCCATGCATCTGAAGGGAATCCCCGGCAGGAAGCGATGCCTGCCAGCGATGCCGGTCAGCACCGGTGCGGGCCGGCCCTGGCCGCCCGGGCCGGGTTCAACCCGTGAAGGTGAACTGACCTGCCGCCATCTGGCCCTGAGCCTTCTTCCCCTCCGGGCCGTAGTCAACTGCGAGGTTTTCGTCGGCCGAAGGATCGGCCCGCCAGCTCCACCAGCTGATCCCCTTCAACCAGTCGGATCCCGACAGGGCCTCGAAGGTGGCTTCGTAGGCGAGCGCCTGGATGTTCTGGTCCGGTGGCTGGTCGGTCACCTCGTAGGGCTTCGCGGTCGCACCGACCTGGCTCGGGTACCCGACCTCGGTCAGCAGCACGGGACGATCCCACTGCCCGGATTTCGCCTGGAGCTGGGCCGCCACCTGCTTCCAGGCGTCGGTCAGGCTTTTCAGGGTGGGGGCAGGCCCGCCTTCCGCGGAGAGCGGATAGTAGGCGTCAACCCCGATCGCATCGAGATCGTCCCAGAACTGGACCTGGTCGACCTCGTCCCAGTTGGCGGCGTAGGTGACCGGCCCGGCGAAACGATCACGCACCGTCTGGATGACCGCCCGCCACCGGTCGGTCTCGGTGGACATAGTCCTGAGTTCGGTCCCGGCCACGAAAAGGTCAGCCCCGTGGGAGGCCGAGAGCGAGGCGAAATGATCGATGAACTCACCGTATGAGCGAAACCAGGCATCCCGGCTGGCCGGCTGGATTTCACCGCGATATGACCCGTTGATCACATCTACATGGGGTTTGATGATCACTCGCAGGCCGGCCTCCCGGACCCAGGTCATCGCCTGGATCAGGCTCTCGTCAGACGGGCTCTTGCGCGGGTTTGGCCGGATCACATTGGCGTCGGGCGACGGCATGTACCAGGTCGGCACCAGGGTTATTGCCGTGCTGCCCAGATCGGCAAGGGTCTTGATCGCAGCCTTGACTGAGGGCTGTGAATAGCCGTCGGCCGAGTACGCGGTGAGATTAACCCCGAGAAGAGGACCCTGGATCGGCAGCGGAATGGCCTGGGCGTATGCCAGGGTGTCGCCGGTGTCGCCGGTCGGGCCGGTCGGGCCGGAAGCATCGGCCCTGCCGGAAACGCTCAGCGGGCTCTCGCTGCCCGATCCTCCCGAGCCTTCATCGGTGTTGAAAACGGTCATTGCCAGAACGCCTCCGACCAGTCCGGCAGCGATCAGCAATATCGCGATCAATCGAAGGTGGAGGCGCACACCTGCACACTACGCGGCTGCGGGTCGCCACTCAATAAGAACGGAGGGCCGGAAATCAATCGCCCGGCGAAGGCGATGTTTTCCGGCCCTCCGGATGAAGAGAAGAAGTCCGCTCAGCCGAGCAGCTTGGCCTTCATCGTCGCGTACTCCTCGTCGGTGATGCCGCCGCTCTGCCGCAGCTGGTCGAGCTTGTGAAGCTCGTCAACCGGCGTCGTCTGGGCGGTTTCACGGACGTACTCGTCAAACTGTTTCTTCGCGTCGGCCTGCTCCTTGACCGCCCGCTCCCGCATGCCGGATCCCCGGGCAATCAGATAGACCAGCGAGGTGAGGACCGGAATGAAGATCAGGAAGATCACCCATACCGCCTTCCACCAGCCGGAGAGCTCATGATCACGGAAGAGATCCATCAGGATCGTGATCACAATCCAGACCCAGATCACGAAGAAGAAGATCGCGAGGGTGGTGAGCAGAGCCTCACCAAGTCCGTAGTCAGCTAATACCAAGTGATTTCCTTTCAGGAAAATAGGGACGTTCTCCGCTCAGAATAC
>JBGAOF010000119.1:0-6645 GCA_044221915.1 Solirubrobacterales bacterium | reverse complement strand
CGATCTCCGGCCACACCGACCGCGCGGAGCCGATCCGCCCGTTCCAGGCCGCGCTCCCCGGGCCGGTCTCCTGCGCCGCCGACCCCGGCGCGCGCTGGCTCGTGGGCGCCGGGCCGGCCGGGACCCTCGCGGAAGCATTGACCGGCCTTGCCGGAGCCGCGATAACCGAAATTGACATGACCGCCTGGGAAGGCGTCCACCCGGCGATCGGAGCGCTCGACGTCTGTCCAGTGGTGTGGTTGAGTGAAAAACGGCGCGAAATGGCGGGAGAGGTCGCCCGCGAAGTTGCCAGGGCGATCGGGGAGATGGGTGTTCCGGTCTTTCTCTACGGGGAGATCGCCGCTGACCATGACCGCCGCGAACGGGCGTATTTCCGGGCCGGGGGCCTTGATTCGCTCTGGCAGCGGATGACCTCTGGCGGGTTGAGCCCGGACTTCGGCCCCGGCCAGCCACATCCGACCGCCGGTGCGACCCTGGTCACGGCCCGGGCTCCGCTGGCCGCCTTCAACCTTGAACTTGCCACCGGGAGCGTGGAAACTGCCCGGGAGATAGCTGCCGCGATCCGTGAAGGGCCGGATGAGGGTCTGCCCGGGGTGCGCGCTCTGGGACTTCCCCTTTCAACCGGGCGGGCCCAGGTTTCGACCAATGTCCACGATCCGATCCAGACCCCCCTGGCCGAAGTGGTCGAAGCGGTCCAGGAGCAGGCAGCGCTGCGCGGCACCACCGTGATCGAAGCGGAACTGGTCGGACTGATCCCGGAGGCCGCGCTGGAGGACTATCCGGAGGATGTGCCGATCCGTGATTTCGACGAGAACTTTCATGTGATCGAACGTCGCCTGAAGTAGTTCAACCGATAGGTTTCCGGCGTGGCCCAGACCAAGAAAAAGCGCAGCCGGAAAAAGCGTGGCACCCAGGCCGGCAACATCGATACTTCCCGGCGTTCCCGTCCACGGTCACGGGCCGAGGCAAAGAACCAGGCCAGGGGTGGCGGGGGCCGCAAGAACTCGCTTCAAAAAGGCGACAGCCCGCCGACCTGGAAAGGCGCCACTTTGCGCGGGCTGATCGCCTCGGGCATTTTCATGGTGCTGCTGATCATCCTTTTCGGCCGGCCGCTCCCGTCCTCGCTGGCGATCGGCCTGGTCATGCTGGTTTTCTACATTCCGGCCGGCTACTACATGGACCTTTTCCTGTGGCGCCGCCGCGAACGACAGCGCATCCGCGCGAAGAGCAAGGGTTGAACTTGTCCGGGCTCGAGGTCATCTCAACCACGGTCGGCCCGGTCGCCGAGAATTCGTATCTGGTCTTCAGGGAGAACACCGGCAAGGCACTGCTGATCGACCCGGGCGATGAAGCCGACCGGCTGATGAAACCGCTGGCGGACCGGAACCTGGAACTTGAGGCGATTCTGCTCACCCATTGTCATTTCGATCACATTGGCGCGGTTGCCCCGATCGCCAGGGCAACCGGAGCGCCGGTGTATTGCCCGGAGATCGAAGTGCCGATCCTCGCCGATGTCATGGCCTATGTGCCATGGCCCGGGATCGGTCCGTACGAAAGTTACGATGCCGACCACACAGTCTCCGGTGGCGAGCATCTTTCCCTCGCGGGTTTCGAGATTGACGTCTTGTTCACGCCCGGTCACAGTCCGGGACATGTCACCTATTCGATCCCGGAAGCGGAACTGCTCCTTTCCGGTGATGTCCTGTTCCAGGGGTCGGTTGGCCGGGTTGACCTGCCGGGCGGTGACTGGGAAACCCTGCTCGAATCCATCCGCATGCTGGTGACCTCCTTCCCCGGGCAAACCCGGGTCCTGCCGGGGCACATGGGCATCACAACCCTTGGCGAGGAGCTTGAGAGCAATCCGTTCCTGATCGAGATTCCCCGCTGATGGCCGAGAAGTTCAAGGCGCCCAGGGGCACCTTCGACATCCTGCCCGGGCAGGGTGCACAGCGGGAACGCCTGCTGACTGCGGCCAGGGAAATATTCGGTCTGGCGGGTTACCGTCCCGTCGCAACCCCGGTCTTCGAGGACACCGCCCTCTTCGAAAGGGGTGTGGGCAAATCGACCGACATTGTCCGCAAGGAGATGTTCAGCTTCGAAGACAAGGGCGATCGATCGCTGACCCTGCGCCCGGAGGGCACCGCCCCGATCTGCCGTGCATTCGTCGAGCACGGCATGCACAAATGGCCGCAGCCGGTGAAACTGTTCTACGCCGGACCGTTTTTCCGCCACGAACGACCGCAGGCAGGTCGCTACCGGCAGTTTCATCAGATCGGCGCCGAAGCTATCGGCTCGCCGTCGCCCCTGGTCGATGTCGAAGTCATCACCCTGATCAGCGACCTGATTGAAGAACTCGGAGTCCCCGGGGTGGAGCTCAGGCTGGGCAGCCTCGGTTCCCTCGATGCCAGGGCCAGCTACCTCGATGAACTGAAATCCCACCTGAGGTCAAGGGAGGGCGAACTCTCCGGTGACGTCCGGGAGCGGATTGAGATCAATCCGCTGCGCGCCTTCGACTCCGACCATGACGGAACCAGGGCGGTGATGGCTGACGCCCCCGTATTGCTGGATTTCCTCGACGAGGAGGATGCCCGCCACTTCGATGAGGTGAAGTCCTATCTCACCGCCGCTTCGGTCGAGTTCACCGTCGATCCGACCCTCGTTCGCGGACTTGACTACTACACCCGCACCATCTTCTCCTTCGTCTGCGACCGTCTCGGGGCCCAGTCTGAGATCGGTGGCGGTGGCCGCTACGACGGGCTGATCGAACAACTCGGCGGACCACCAACCCCGGCGGTCGGCTGGGCAGCGGGGATCGAACGGATGCTGCTGGCGCTGGACGAGGAAGTCACTTCGCCCGGCATGGATCTCTTCGTGGTGGTGCCGGAACCGGAGCTGACCACCAAGGCGGTGGCCCTGGTCGCGGAGCTCCGCCACCACGGTCTGGCAGTGGAGATGGACCTGGCCGGCCGTTCGGTGAAGGGCCAGTTCAAACAGGCCGACCGGGCCGGGGCTGCCCACACCCTGATCCTCGAGCCGGGCGGCACCGCTTCCCTGAAGGACATGGAGACCGGCGACCAGCAGACGGTGAACCCCAAGGATGTAGCCAACCTGATCCGCCCCTGACCGGTGGCGGACCCTGACCGGCCGGATCGTCCGGACTTGACTCGCCGAGCTGCAGCAGGTTACGATCGGCAGGAAGGGCCGATCAGGGCCCGGTCCAACAGGAGGAGAGCAGTGCTGAAGGTATTGATGGCGGGGGCCGCTGTGCTGCTCGCAATGCTTGTTTCCCCGATCGCTGCCGGGGCGGCGACGATCAACGTGAACACCGTCGCAGACGAGTACGGCCCCGGAACGGCCTGCTCTTTGCGGGAGGCGATCACCGCCGCGCGGACCAACGCCGCCTTTGGTGGCTGCAGCGCGGGCACCGGCGGCGACACAATCATCCTTCCCGCGGGCAATTACGCGATCACCCGTGCGGGCGCCGAGGAGGACCTGAACTCGACCGGCGATTTTGACATTGGTGATGCCAACGATCTGGAGATCCGACCGGCCGGACCCGACGCCAGGGTCAACGTGGACGGCAACGGTCTCGACCGGGTATTCGACAAGTCGGGAATCGGCGACCTCAACCTGACCTCGATCCGGATTTCCGGCGGGGTCCTGACGGCGATCGAAGACGGTGGCGGGATTCGCTCCTCGGTTGGCCTGACCGTGATCGAGAACGTGACCCTGGACAACAACCAGACCAACTACGAAGGGGGCGGCATAGCCGTCTACGGCAACCTGACCGGAATCAACAGCACAATCTCCGGCAACCGGTCGGGTGGCAGCGGCGGCGGAATCTACGCGCCGGGCGGATCGTCGGTCACCCTGCGCAGTTCCACGCTGGTCAGCAATCACGCCGACTTTGACGGCAACGGCAACGGTTTTGGCGGCGGTTTCAGGGACGCCGGTGCAACCAGCGTCAACTTCACCAACGTTCTCAACGCCGGCAACACGGCCGCCGCCCCCGTGCCGCCGGACAAGGCCAATGACTGTTCAAGCGGCCCCTTCTATTTCCCCCGCTACACGCTCCAGACCCAATTGATGGGCCCCGCCTCCTGCCTGGTCGGCTTCCCGCACAGTTCCAACATCGTGACCGACGACGCGAAGTACGGCCCCCTGGCGTTCAACGGTGGACAGACACCGACCCACAACCTGCTGCCCGGATCCCCGGCCATCGGGGCCGGCGGAACCGCGCCCCCGGACGAATGCCCCGGAATCGACCAGAACGCAGCCAGGAAAGGCCTGAAGGTGAAAGGCAAGGCATGCAGGACGGTCGGCACGATTGCCGTCGGCCAGATCAAACGGGCAAATATCCGCCTGATGGCCAGGCCGAACGCGAAGAAGAAGGCCTATCCAGTGCGGGCCACGTTCTCGGGGTCGAATGTCCCCGCCGCGACCCGGACCTTCAAGGTTCGCGTGAAGTAGGCGGGTCAGTCAATCCGCCGGGCCTGGAGCCCAGACCCGCTTCGCGTGCCTTGGCGACCGCAGCCGCGCGGTCCGGCACCTGCAGCTTGTTGAAGATGTTGCTGACGTGATTGCGAATCGTCTTCAGGCTGAGGGTGAGCCGATCCGCGATCTGCACGTTCGTCCTACCCTCGGCAATCTGACCCAGGATTTCGTGCTCGCGGTCGGTCAGCTGAGGAAAGTTCGAGCGGGGAGCGGTCGCGAAAAAATCGATCAGACGCGTCGCTACCGCCGGGCCAAAAACGGCATCACCGCTGCCGACGGCATACACCGTACGCAGGATGTCTTCACCTTCGGCCCCCTTCAGCAGGTAACCACGTGCCCCGGCTTTCATCGCCGCAAAGACGGAGTCGTCGTCCTCAAACATTGTCAATACGATCACTTTCACCTCCGGCTGTGCGGCAGCCAGTCGGCGAGTGGCTTCGATCCCGTTGAGGGCCGGCATCTGCAGGTCCATCAGCACCACATCCGGTTCGTGCCCGGTTGCCAGATCCAGAACCTCGATTCCGTTGGCTGCCTGGCCAACCACGTCGATGTCGCCCGAGGCTTCAAGCATCATCCGAAGACCATCGCGAAAAGCGGGGTGATCGTCGGCGATCAGGACTTTCAGTGTTCGGTTGCTCATCCTGCTGCCAGGGGGAACTCGGCCCGTAGTCGGGTGCCGCCAGCCGGCACCTTCACAATCGAAAAGTCTCCGTCAAGTTCGACCGTTCTCTCGCGCATGGAACGCAGACCGACTCCTTGAATGACATCCCCTTCAATCCCGACGCCGTTGTCCTCGACGGTCACGCTGACCGGCCCGTCTACCTCGATGGTCACTTCGCATTTGCTGGCGCCCGAATGCCGGGACGCGTTCGTCATCGCTTCAAGCGCGATCCGAAAGAGCGCCACTTCGACCGCGGCCGGCAGCCCCGGCAGCTCGGGTGAAGTCACCGAGAAGCTCGTCGCCTCACTGGACATTCGCCGGGCCTGTTCCGACAGGCTGCTGGCCAATCCGTACTGGTCGAGGGCAGGCGGACGAAGCTCATAGACCAGGCGTCGAATATCGGCAATCGCTTCCTGCGCCTGGGATCCCAGCTGCTCAACCAGGGCGGCATCCTCGGGGCCGACCCGATCCCCCAACACCTCAAGCTGGAGCGATATTGCCGCAAGGGAAGGGCCGACGCCGTCGTGGAGGTCACGCCGGATGCGCCTGCGCTCTTCCTCCCTTGCCGTCACCAGTTCCGTCCTTGAGGCAAGCAGGTCAATGGTGAGCCGTACCGACTGCACGGCGGCGCCGACATGACTGGCCAGCTGATCGAGCAGCTTGCGGTCAGATTCGGTGAGAGGCCGGCCGCGGGGTACTTCGACAACAAGCCATCCGACCGGTTCTCCGCGATACCAAAGCTCACGACGCTCGAGCGTGCCGGAGCCCCGCTCTCCAGAGGAGGAAATGGTCATGTCTTCTCCGTCTCGATCGAATTCAACGGTGCTCCACGGAAGCCGGAGCGATTCCGCGACCGAGTCCACTACCGCCTGCACCGCCTCTTCCGGTGCCTTTGTCTCCTGCAACCTGGCATCGAGTCGCAAGAGCGCGGCATAAGGGTTTGATCGGTCTCCGAAGACCCAACGGTCCACCCGGCGCTGCACCCTGGCGTGGATTGGCTGGACCATGACCGCGACGGCTCCGGCGCCGAGGACCCCGGCCGCCGTCGTGCTGCCGAGGACGGTCGCAAAGCCAGCCACGATTGCCGCGTAGACGACCGCAACGATCACCGTGAGCGTGCCGTAGACGAGAGTGCGACTGATCACCACCTCGATGTCGAAGAGCCGGTAACGAAGGATCCCGATCCCGATTGACAGCGGCATCATGGTCGCCATAGCCAACAACCCGACCTGGGTGAGCAGTCCCTCGCCGCCTTCCGCTCCGAACACGATCCCGTCGAAAAGGCAGAGGGTCAGGGTGCCAGGGACCCAGATCGCCGCCCATGTCAGCCACAGCATCTGCAGTCGCTGCTCTCCGGTTGATGCCTTCAGCCGTGCCCGTAGCGAGAATGCGGCACCCGCGAGCGAGGCAAGCCCGACCAGCAGGATCCCCCAGAGCGCCGGGTCGGGGACGGTGAATGACGTCAGTTCAAGGGGGCTTTCAACCGACCC